>JACMOY010000182.1 GCA_014377795.1 Actinomycetota bacterium
CCGCCAGCTCGCTGCACAGCACCCGGGTGCTCACCGTCTACGGCGGCCGCGCCTACGAGCCCCAGGTCGAGGCGCTGCGTCGCGGCGTCGAGGTCGTCGTCGGCACCCCCGGGCGGCTGCTCGACCTGGCCCAGCAGGGTCACCTCGACCTGTCCAACGTCCAGGTCCTGGTGCTCGACGAGGCCGACGAGATGCTCGACCTGGGCTTCCTGCCGGACGTCGAGCGGCTGCTGGCACTGACCCCCGCCGGCCGCCAGATGATGATGTTCTCGGCCACCATGCCCGGGGCCGTGGTCTCGCTGGCCCGCCGGTTCATGACCCAGCCCACCCACATCCGGGCCATCGACCCGGCCGACGACGGCGCGACGCTGAAGGCGATCACCCAGTTCGTCTACCGCGCGCACGCGATGGACAAGGTCGAGATGGTGGCCCGCATCCTGCAGTCCGAGGGCCGCGGCCTGACGATGATCTTCGCCCGCACCAAGCGCACGGTCGCCAAGGTCGCCGACGACCTGGCCGAGCGCGGGTTCGCGTCGGCCTCGATCCACGGCGACCTCGGTCAGGGCGCCCGCGAGCAGGCCCTGCGCGCCTTCCGCAACGGCAAGGTCGACGTGCTCGTCGCCACCGACGTCGCGGCCCGAGGGATCGACGTCGAGGGCATCACCCACGTCATCAACTACCAGTGCACCGAGGACGAGAAGACCTACCTGCACCGCATCGGCCGCACCGGCCGCGCCGGCCGCACCGGTGTCGCCGTGACGCTGGTCGACTGGGACGACCTGCCGCGCTGGGGCCTGATCAACAAGATGCTCGACCTCGGCATCCCCGACCCGGTCGAGACGTACTCCAACTCCCCGCACCTGTTCGACGAGCTGCACATCCCGGCCGGCACCAAGGGCACGCTGCCCCGCTCCGACCGCACCCGCGAGGGGCTGCGCGCCGAGAAGGTCGAGGACCTCGGCGAGACCGGTAAGCGCGGCGGCGCGCCCACCGGGCGCGACAAGCCCGCCCGCGGCGGCCGCTCCGACCGACCCGGCAACGACCGGGCTGAGCGCACCGGTGGTGAGCGCACCGGTGGTGAGCGCACCGCCGACCGCCCCGCGCGCGACGCCGACCGCCCGCCGCGCGCCCGCCGTCGCACCCGCGCCGGCGAGCCGAGCGGCACGGGCACCGAGCCGGCAGGCACCCAGCCCGCGGGTGAGGGTGGGACGCCCGGCGCGGACGGCGACGCCCGGCCGGGTCGTCGCCGTCGCCGTGGTGGTCGCGGCCGCAGCTCGGCCGCCGCTGCCGGATCGGACGGCGGTTCGCCGGTCGCTCCGGTCGTCGACTGACCACGCCCCGGTGACCGCGCAGGACCCCTGGCCCCCGCAGGCGACCGGCGTCCTGCTGGCGCTGCCCGACCTGGCCGGGTTCACCTCACCCTGGCGCTCGACGTCCTACGCGCCCAACCAGGCGACGCTGTCGATCGAGCGCCGGTTCCCGCCGCACATCACTGTGCTCGCCCCCTTCGCCGAGGCCGCCGACGTCGCGGCGATGGCCCGGCTGCGCGCGGTGGCCGCGCGGCACCCGCCGCTGGACCTGCGCTTTCGGCGGGTGTCGCAGTTCGGTCCCGGCGGGGCCGTGTGGCTGGTGCCCGAGCCGCACGAGCCGGTGCTGGCCCTGCTCACCGACGTCGTCGACGCGTTCCCCGAGCACCCACCGTACGGCGGCCTGCACCCCTACCCGATCCCGCACCTGACCGTCACGACCGACGGTGACGACACGACGCTGACCCAGGTGCAGGCGGCGCTGGACGCGCAGGGTGGCCTGACCTCGAGCGTCAGCGAGGTCGGCGTCTGGCAGCGCGGCCCGGACGAGGTCTGGCAGCTGGTGGCCGCCGCCCCGCTGGGTGGCTGAGACAGGCTCAGCGGTTGAGCGGACGGCGGGGCCGCTCGCCCCATGAGCGCAGCACGGCGCGCGCCACGTCGCAGTAGGCCACGGCCCCCTTGCTGCCCCGGGCGGTGGCCAGGATCGAGCGGCCGACCGCGGGTGCCTCGGCGAAGCGCACCGACTTGGGGATGGGCGCGAACATCGTCAGCCCGTACCGCTCCTGGACGTCGGCCAGCACCGCACGCGCGTGGGTGGTGCGCCCGTCGTACATCGTCGGCAGCACCCCGAGCACCGTCAGGTCGCGGTTCAGGATGCGCTGGACGTCGGCCACGGTGTCGAGCAGCTGACCGACCCCGCGGTGGCTGAGCATCTCGCACTGCAGCGGGACGAGCACCTGCCCGGCGGCGGTCAGCGCGTTCAGCGTCAGCACCCCGAGTGAGGGCGCGCAGTCGAGCAGCACCACGTCGTACCCGGGCAGGACGTCCTCGAGCACGGTGCGCAGGACGAACTCGCGGCCCGGGCGGGCCAGCAGCTGGGCCTCGACCCCGGCCAGCTCGATCGTCGAGGGCAGCAGGTCGACCCCGTCGTCGGTCCGGTGGATCGCGCCGGCCGCGCCGGCGGTGCCCAGCAGCACCTGGTGCACGCTGACCTCGACGGCATCGGGGTCCAGGCCGAGCGAGAAGGTCAGGCTGGCCTGGGGGTCGAGGTCGACGAGCAGCACCCGGCGCCCCATCTGGGCGAACGCGGCCCCCAGTGAGGCGACGCTGGTGGTCTTGGCGACGCCACCCTTCTGGTTGACGACGGCGACGACGTGCGTTCGCGACATGGCGCGAGTCTAGGGACGGACCGGTCGCGGTGACCGCGCCCCGCTCTGCGTGCGGTCTGCGGCCGTGTCACCGTCGAACTGTGGACGCAGATGCTGGACTGTACGGGCCGGGGTCGGTGACCTGGCGCCTGCACGCCGACCCGATGTTCGGCATCGCGGGCCTGCGGGCGCTGCTGCTGCAGGCCCTGCACCCGGTGGCAGCGCAGGGCGTCAGCGACAACTCCGCGTTCCGCACCGACACCTGGGGCCGGTTCACGCGCACCGCCGAGTTCGTCGCCGTCACCACCTACGGGACCACGGCCGAGGCCCTCACCATGGGGGCGCGGGTGCAGGCCCTGCACGCGCGGATGTCGACGACCGACCCGGCCAGCGGCCGCGGCTACCCGGTCGACGACCCGGGGCTGCTCGCCTGGGTGCACAACTGCCTGGTCGAGTCCACGCTCGCGGTGCTCGAGCGCTCGGGCGTCGAGATCAGCGCCGCGGACGCCGACCGGTACGTCGCCGAGCAGGTGCGGGCGGCTGCCCTGGTCGGCCTGGACGCCGCCGACGTCCCGCACGACCGGGCGGCCCTGGACGCCTACTTCGTCCAGGTGCGCCCGCTGCTGCGCGCCGGTCGGGTGGCGCGCGAGGAGGCGAGCTACGTCATCGCTCCGCCGATGCGCCCGCGCTATGCCCTGGCCGGGCGCCCGGCCTGGTCGTCGATGGCGGGCCTGGCCTTCGCCGCGCTGCCCACGTGGGCCCGCCGGCTGTACTCGATCCCCGAGCTGCCGGCCGCCGCCGCGCTGCACGGGGCCGCCACGACGGTCGCCCTGCACGCGTTGCGCGCCAGCCTGCGCGGGGTGCAGGCCGTCATCCCGCCGCTGCGCGAGAGCCCGCACCGCAGGTCGGCCCGCGAGCGCCTGGCCCAGGGCCCCGGTACCGGGAACGAGAGCAGCACCCACGACAGCAGCGCCGCGCCGCAGGACCGCACCGAGGACGCCGGCTGAGGATCGCTCAGGGCGTGGTCGCGACGAACGCCCGGACCGCGTCGGCGATCAGCTGCACGGCGATGGCCGACAGCAGCAGCCCGGCGATCCGGGTGACCAGGGTGGTGCCGCTGGTGCCCAGCACCCGGTGGATCTGCCCGGCGAAGCGCATGCCGAGCCACAGGCACACGTGTACGAGCAGCACCCCCAGGCCGATCGCTACGTAGTCGGCGGCGACGTCGGCCTGCTGCACGAACACCATGGTCGCGACGATGGCGCCGGGCCCGGCCAGCAGCGGGGTGCCGAGCGGCACCAGCGCGACGTTGACGCCGTCGGCGCTGCCGGGCGCCTCGTCCTTGCCGGTCAGCAGCTCGAGGGCGACCAGCAGCAGCAGCAGTCCCCCGGCCCCCTGCAGCGCGGGCAGGCTGATGTGCAGGTAGTCCAGCAGCGCCCGGCCGAAGACGGCGAACGCGACGATGACGGCGAAGGCCACGGTGACCGCCTGGCGGGCCGCCCGCACCCGCTGGTGGGCGGTCATCGAGGACGTCAGCGCGATGAAGATCGGGACGGTGCCCGGCGGGTCCATGATCACGAACAGCGTGACGAACACCGATCCCAGCAGCTGGGCTGTGACGACGCCGGCGACGCCCATCAGCCGGTCGCCGACCGGTGGCCGCGCGACCAGATCTCCTCGAGCACCTCCGGTTCGGTGGTGTTCTCGCCGAGCCGGTTGTCCTTGCCGACGCCGTGGTAGTCGCTGGACCCGGTGGTGAACAGCCCGAGCCGGCGGGCCAGCCGGCGCAGGTGAGCGCGGTCTGCCTCGGCGTTGTCGCGGTGGTCGACCTCCAGCCCCGCGAGCCCGGCCGCGGCCATCGCCTCGACCACCCCGTCGTCCACGACCCGCCCGCGCAGCCGGGCCAGCGGGTGGGCCATCACCGGCACCCCGCCGGCCTGGCGCACCAGGGCGACCGCCTCGACGGCGTCCGGGGCGTAGTGCGGCACGTAGTACGACCCGCGCGAGGACAGCAGCCCGGCGAAGGCGTCACCGCGGTCGGTGGCCAGCCCTCGTGCGACCAGCGCGTCGGCGATGTGCGGGCGCCCGATGGTGGCCCCCTCGACGATGTGCTCCTGCACGTCCTGCCAGGTCAGGGGCACGTCGACGCCGAGCCGCTCGACGATCCGCATGGCGCGCGTCACCCGGCTCTCGCGCGACCGCTCGATCTCGGCCAGCAGGCCGGGCGACGTCGGGTCGTGCAGGTAGCTCAGCAGGTGGACGCTGGCGCCGGCGGCCTCGCACGAGACTTCCATGCCGCGCACCAGCCGCAGCCCCAGGGCGTCCGCGGCCTCGCCTGCCTGCTGCCACCCCGCGGTCGTGTCGTGGTCGGTGAGCGCCACGACGTCCAGCCCCGCGTCCGCCGCGGCCGCCACCAGCTCGGCCGGGGGCTGGGTGCCGTCCGACACCGACGAGTGGGTGTGGAGGTCGATGCGCACCGGCCCAGGGTAGGTGGGCACCCAGAGCGCCCAGAGACCCCCCTCGGACCAGGTGGGCTGCGCAGCCGGCTCGGCACCCGCACACGTTCTCGCCGCGCGGCGCGTCAGGACCCGGCGGTCACCGCGGGTCGGGCTCGATCAGCGTCGGGCGACCGGGCTGGTCGCCGCCGCGGGCGTCCAGGTAGCTGCGCTTGGGCACCATCACCCGGCGCCGGAACACGCACACCAGCGTGCCGTCCTGGTTGCAGCCCTTCGTCTCGACGTGCACGATGCCGCGGTCGTCGCGGGTGGTGCTCTCGCGTTTGTCGAGCACCAGCGTCTGGCCGTAGATCGTGTCGCCGTGGAACGTGGGCGCCACGTGCCGCAACGACTCGACCTCGAGGTTGGCGATGGCCTTGCCGCTGACGTCCGGCACCGACATGCCGAGCAGGATCGAGTAGACGTAGTTGCCGACCACGACGTTGCGCCCGAAGTCGGTGGACCCCCCCGCGTAGTGCGCGTCCAGGTGCAGCGGGTGGTGGTTCATCGTCAGCAGGCAGAACAGGTGGTCGTCGGACTCGGTGACCGTCTTGCCCGGCCAGTGCCGGTAGACGTCGCCGACCTCGAACTCCTCGAACGTGCGACCGAACTGCATGCGTCAGCCCTTCTGCTCAGCCCAGGTGCGGGTAGCGGTGGTCGGTGGGGGGCACCAGCGTCTCCTTGATCGAGCGGGTCGAGGTCCACCGCTGCAGGTTCTGCATCGCCCCGGCCTTGTCGTTGGTGCCCGAGGCCCGGCCGCCGCCGAACGGCTGCTGACCCACCACGGCGCCCGTCGGCTTGTCGTTGACGTAGAAGTTTCCGGCCGCGAACCGCAGCGCGCCCATCGCCTGCGCGATGGCGGCGCGGTCCTGCGCGATGACCGACCCGGTCAGCGCGTACGGCGAGGCCGACTCCATCTGGGCCATGACCGCGGCGAACTCGGCGTCGGGGTAGACGTGGACCGACAGGATCGGGCCGAAGTACTCGGTGCTGAAGATCTCGTCGGTCGGGTCGCTGCCCACCAGCACCGTCGGACGGACGAACCAGCCTTCGCTGTCGTCGTACCGGCCGCCGGCGGCCACCTCGACGGACGGCGTCGCGTGCGCCCGGTCGATGGCCGCCCGGTGCTTGGCGAACGCACGCTCGTCGATGACGGCGCCCATGAAGTTCGACAGGTCGGTCACCGGCCCCATCGTCAGCGACTCGGTCAGGGCGACGACGTCCGCGCCGATCAGGTTCCACAGGCTGGCCGGGACGTACGCCCGCGAGGCGGCGGAGCACTTCTGGCCCTGGTACTCGAACGCGCCGCGCACCATCGCGGTGCGCAGGACGTCGGGGTCGGCGCTGGGGTGGGCCAGGATGAAGTCCTTGCCGCCGGTCTCGCCGACCACCCGGGGGTAGGTGCGGTAGGTGGCGATCCGGCGTCCGACCTCGCCCCACAGGTGCTGGAAGGTCGCGGTCGAGCCGGTGAAGTGGATGCCGGCCAGGTCAGGGTCGGCGAGCACGACCGCGCTGACGTCGACGCCGTCGCCGGTCACCAGGTTGATGACGCCCGGGGGCAGCCCGGCTGCCTCGAGCAGGCGCATCGTGAAGTGCGCCGACAGGGACTGGGTGGGCGAGGGCTTCCAGACCACCGTGTTGCCCATCAGCGCGGGCGCGGTGGGCAGGTTGGCCCCGATCGCGGTGAAGTTGAACGGGGTGACGGCGTAGACGAAACCCTCGAGCGGGCGGTGGTCGAGCCGGTTCCAGATGCCCGGCGCGTTGGCCTCGGGCTGCTCGGCGAGCAGCCGGCGGCCGAAGGTCACGTTGAAGCGCCAGAAGTCGATCAGCTCGCAGGCTGCGTCGATCTCGGCCTGCAGCACCGTCTTGGACTGGCCGAGCATCGTCGCCGCGTTCAGCGTCTGCCGCCAGGGTCCGGCCAGCAGCTGGGCTGCCTTCAAGAACACGGCCGCGCGGTCGTCGTAGGACAGCTCGCGCCACCCCGGGGCGGCGCGCTTGGCCGCGGCGACGGCCGCAGCGGCGTCGGCCTTCGTCGCGGTGCCGAGGGTGCCGAGCACCGCGCGGTGCGCGTGCGGCTGCACCACCTCGATCACCCGGCCACCGCCGGGTCGCTGCTCGCCGTCGATGGTCATCGTCAGGTCGTGCCGGCTGGACACCAGCTCGGCCAGGCGCTGCTCGACCTCGGCGCGCTCGGGGCTGCCGGGGGCGTAGTCGAGCACCGGCTCGTTGACGGGCGTGGGCACCTGCGTGACGGCGTCCATGGTGGGACCTCCTGGTCGGCGCCGGCGGCGGGTCTCGCCGCGGCGGGCTCATCGTGTCATCACCCGCCGCGCGGCCCCCCGGGCGAGACCGTCAGTCCAGCAGGTCGTCCAGCTCGGTGACGTCGTACCAGAGCAGCTCGTGCCCTTCGGCGCCGTCGACGGTGAACTGCGCGTCGTCGTCGCCCTCGTCGGCTGCCGCGAGCGCCGCGCGCGCCGCTGCGACGTCGGCCTCGGCAAGCGCGTCGTCGACGTGCAGGCTCACCACGTGCTCGCGGGTGACGCCCGACGACACCCGGACAGACGACGGCGCCGGGCCGGGTTGCGGACGCACCCAGCCGTCGGGCACCTCTGCGGCGACCACCACCCGGCGCGCCGGGGCCGCGGGGTCCAGCAGCCGTAGTGAGGCGTGCGCCGCGTCGGCCGACGCGGCGTACTCGAGCTCGTCGGCGTCACCCTCGGCGTACGCCTCGCGCAGGGCGCCGGTCACGGCATGCGCGTCCAGGGGGCCATCAAAACCGTTGCCGCGCAACGCATTCAGTCCAGTGATCGTGGTGGCGAGGTAGATCCGCATCAGTGCTTCTCCCCTGGACGGCGACGGCTGGACGTCGGGTGCCGGGTGTCGCCGGCGGTGTCTGTCTGCGAGGGCGGGACGTCGACCGGGGCGTGGGCCGACGACACCTCGGCGTCCAGGTCGGGCTCGGCGCCGGTGGCCCGCTCGGCCACCCGCACCCGCTCGGGCAGGGCGTCCAGCGGCTCGGGGTCGAGCAGGGC
>JACMOY010000183.1 GCA_014377795.1 Actinomycetota bacterium
TCGGGTTGGCGGACGAAGCCCAGCCGCTCGTACAACCGTTGCGCCGCATGCATCTGCGGCTGGGTCGACAGCACGACCCGGCCATGCCCCTCGGACCGGGCCCGGTCCATGCAGGCCCTGACCAGCTCGTCGGCCACCCCGCGGGCGCGGGCGGCCGGGTCGACGCCCAGCATCCCCAGCTCGACCTCACCGGACGCCGCCAGCTGGGCCATCGCCGTACCGCCGGCCACGTACGTCACGCTGCCCAGCACCCGCTCGTCGTCGGCTGCCACGAGCAGCACGGCCTGCGTGGCCCGGGAGCCGGCGTCCCGTAGCCGCTCGAGGTAGCCCGCGCTCACCTGCAGGTCGTGCAGGTACGCCGCGGCCACCACGGAGCCGGCCGCGTCGACGTCCTCGGGGCTGGCGACGCGGACGACGAACAGGCCCCGGGATGCGCTCACGCGCCGATCCTGTCAACGTCGAACGGGTGAGGTCACAGCGGGTGCGCCGGGCCAGGCTGCGAGCGCTCCCGCACCGCACCATCCTCGCGATGCGGCGGCACGACGTGCTGCTGTACGGCGCCGGCGTGACGTTCTACGCCGCGCTCGCGGTCGTCCCGGGGCTGCTCGTGGCCACCCGGCTGTTGTCCCTGGTGCTCGGCACCTCGCGGATGCTCGCGCTCTCGGTCGACCTGGCCGCGGCACTGCCCGACCAGCTCGGCGCCGACCGGGTCGCCGCCGCCCTGCTGCGCGAGGGCATCGGCATCAGCTGGACGGCGGTCGTCATCGCGGTGCTGCCGGCCAGCCTGTACGGCGAGGGGTTGCGCCGCGCGTACGCCGCACTGGCCGACGCCGACGAGACGCTCGTCGGGTGGCGCGGGCGGCTCGCCGTCCTGCCGATGCTGGCCGCGGCGCCGGTGCTGCTCGCGGCCGTGCTCGGTATCACCCCGCTGCTCGCCGACCTGTTCTCCAAGGGCGCCGGGGGAGTGGCGCTCGGCGTCTACATCGCCCTGAACGTCGACTGGATCGTGGTCTCGCTGCCACTGGCCTGGAGCTTTCGGATCGTCGCCCCCGACCCGCCCCCGTGGCGGTTCGCGCTGGTGGGCGGATTCGTCACGGGGGCGTTCGTCGCCGGCTTCCTGCAGGGCTTCGTGCTGTTCCTCACCATGCCGCTCGACCTCGGGGCACCGTTCGGCGGGCAGACCGCCGTGGGGGCGGTCTGCGCCGTCCTGCTGTGGCTGTGGGTGCTGCACCTGGTGGTGCTCACCGGCTGGTGCGGCACCCGCGAGGCCGTGCGGGCGTGGGCTCAGCCGGTGAGCTCGGGCAGGTCGCGCACCCTCGGGTCGCCGGCGTCCGCCCGGTAGTCCTCGGGGCGCGTCTCGTCGGTGCCGTCGGGCACCTTCGCCGCGCGCAGCACCACGGTGAGCACCGAGGCCACGACGACGTTGATGACGAACGCGGTCAGGGCGATGTAGCCGCTGCGCCCGATGGACGGGATCGTCGAGACCGACCCACCCAGGTGCTTGCCGGTGATGGGGTTCAGCACGTTGTACGCCGTGATCGTGCCGTAGACCATGGCGACCGCCCAGCCGCCGAGCAGCGCCCAGCGGTGGAACCACCGGGTGTACAGCCCGAAGACGATGGCCGGGAACGTCTGCAGGATCCAGATGCCCCCGAGCAGCTGGAAGTTGATCGCGTTCTGCTTGTCGAGCAGGAAGACGAACAGCAGGGCCCCGACCTTGACGACGAGTGAGACCAGCTTGCCCATGCGCTGCTCCTGCGCCGGGGTCGCGTGCGGGCGCAGGAAGTCGCGGTAGATGTTGCGGGTGAACAGGTTGGCTGCCGCGATCGACATGATCGCCGCGGGCACGAGAGCGCCGATCGCGATGGCGGAGAACGCGATGCCCGCGAACCATGACGGGAACTGGTCCTCGAACAGCTGCGGGATGATCAGCTGCGCGTTGGGCTTGCCGTCCAGTCCGATCGGCTTGGTCCCCGCAGCGATCGCGACGAAACCCAGCAGGGCGAGCAGACCCAGGACGAACGAGTACGCCGGCAGGATCGAGGCGTTGCGACGGATCACGTTGCGGTCTCTGCTCGACAGCACGGCCGTGATCGAGTGCGGGTACATGAACAGCGCCATGGCCGAGCCGAGCGCGAGCGTGGCGTACGGCCACACACTCAGCGCGGTCGGGATGAACGCCCCTGTCGGCTTGCCGGTGACCGGGTTGGGCTTGGCCATCTTCTCCTTGGCCGCTTCGAAGATCCCCTCGAAACCGCCGACCTTGCTCGGCAGGTAGATCACCGCGACGATGATGACCAGGTAGATCAGCCCGTCCTTGACGAAGGCGATCAGGGCGGGGGCGCGCAGTCCGCTGGAGTACGTGTACGCCGCGAGCACCGCGAACGCCACCAGCAGCGGCAGGTCGCGGGCCAGGGCGTTGCCGCTGCCACCCACGCCCATCACCTCCAGCACCGCCTGGATGCCGATCAGCTGCAGGGCGATGTACGGCATCGTGGCGAGGATCCCGGTGACGGCCACGGCCAGCGACAGGCCGCGCGAGCCGTAGCGGCCCTTGACGAAGTCGGCAGGGGTGACGAACCCGTGCGTGTGCGACACCGACCACAGCCGGGCCATGAACACGAAGATGATCGGGTAGACCAGGATCGTGTAGGGCACGGCGAAGAAGCCGGTCACAGCCCCGGTCGCGAACATCGCCGCGGGCACGGCGACGAAGGTGTACGCGGTGTAGAGGTCGCCGCCGAGGAGAAACCAGGTGACGAACGTGCCGAAGCTGCGGCCACCCAGGCCCCACTCGTCCAGGCTGGCCGCCGCGCCCTCGTGCCGCCAGCGCGAGGCCATGAAGCCCATCACCGTCACGACGAGGAACAGCACGATGACGATCGAGAGCGCGACGGTGTTCACGCCGCTGGTGTTGGCTGCCAGGTGCATCCCAGCGCTCATCGCCGGCCGCCGAGGTCCGAGGTGGTGCCCTCGGCACGGCGGCGGCGCTCGTGGCGCACGACCACCGCATAGGCGATCGACGTCGTCGCGGCCGTGATGAACACCCAGGCGAACTGGTACCAGTAGAAGAAGGGGAACCCGAACAGGCGCGGCTCCTCCTTCGCGTAGCTCGACACCCACAGCAGCGCGACGAGCGGCGCCGTCAGCAGCGCAGCGACCAGCAGCAGCAGGGGAGTGGGCAGACGTCGGGCCCCCGACGGCGGTGCCGCGGGACGGTCTCGTGCTGGCGTGGACATGGCGCCCTCCGGGTCTCGCGGCGGTGGCCCCGTTGTCACCTGCCGCGGGGACGATACCGCCTCAGCAGGACGCCAGGCCGAGATATCAGGCGGGACGCCGGTTGAACCGCACGAGCACGAGGCAGGCCAGGACCGGCACGGCCAGGCCCCAGCGCGGACCCGCGCCCAGCAGCAGCGGCACGGTGCTGACCACCGCGACGTCCAGGCCCACGAGGTACGACGTCACCGCACCCACCGGCAGCGAGCCCAGCGGCGACGTGGCTTGGACGCCCCAGGTGATCGGCGACCGGCCGGCTGCGGTGCGCAGGACGGCGGCGGGGCCCACCAGGGCCGCGGCCAGCGCCGTCCACGCGGGCCGGCCGGTGAAGGCGGTGGCCGCCGAGGTGACGATGAGGGCGACCACCCCGGGAACGACCGCGTGGGCGCCGCGCAGCTGCGCGTTCGAGAACGGCAGGCTGCGCGAGACCGACCCCGAGCGGCTGACGGTCCGCAGGCCGGCAGCGACCTGCCCCGCAGCGCCCCACGCAGCCAGCGACACCGCGGCGGCGGCCCCGAGGCGCCCGTACAGGTCGGCCAGGGCCCAGGCGGCCGGTGCCAGCGCCAGCGCACCGAGCAGGGCGCGCGGCGAGCGGCTGACCCGTCGGGCGTCGGCGGCGGCCAGCGCGTACAGCCCCGCGCCCGCGAGCCGGTGTCGCCGGACGACGGCCCGCTCCAGCAACCGGCGGGTGCGTAGCGTCTCGGCGACGAACGACCCGTCCAAGGCGGTCACGGTGGCCCGCAGCCCGAGGGCCAGCCCAGCGCCGGCGACCAGCTCGGAGCGGCGCAGCCGGGGCAGCGCACGGGGCACCAGCAGCAGCGTGACCGCGGCGAGGACGGCCAGCCCACCGACCACCGGCCAGGGTGAGAGGGCCCGCCAGCTCGACGTGCGTCCGAGCAGCCCGCTGACCAGCAGCGCCACGGCGACGACGGCGCCGGCGTCGGCGAGCCGGCGCACCCGCCCGTTGCGCGCGCGACCCCGTTGCACCGCGACCGCGACCGACGTCGCCGTGACCAAGACCGCGGCGCCACCCGAGGCCCAACCGAGCACCTGCGTGAACCCGACCCCCGCCACGACCCCGCACGCGGCACCGAGGACCGCACCGACACCGACGGCCACCGTCACCAGCAGCGCCGCCCCGGGGGCCAGCAGCGCCGATCGGCTGGTCGGCGACGCCAGCAGCCAGGTGACGTCGGCGGGGTCGCGGACGACGGGCCCGACCGTGGTGAGCGCCCTCAGTGCCGCCGCGGTGCCGGCCACCGCAGCGGCCAGGGCCAGCGTCAGTGCCAAGCCGGGGGTCGCCGTCCGGCGTCCGGCGTCGGCGAGCACCCGGGACGCGGTCGGTGCGACGACGACGGCCACCATCAGCACGGCGAACGCCGCGACGTAGAGGTCCTGCAGCGTGTCACCGATGGGCTTGGCGGCTCCGGAGCGGCGCCGGGCCCGGCGCAGGCTGCGCCGCAGCGCCGCCGCGGTGGGCGCGGTGGCGCCCGAGACGCTCACGCCAGCTCGAGCACGAGGTCGGCGGTGGTGTCGATGACCGCCTGGTCGTGGCTGGCGATGACGATCGCGGCCCCGTCGTCGGCGGCGGCGCGCAGCCGGTCGGCGAGCCAGAGCCGGCCCTCGGCGTCGAGGCGCTGCTCGGGCTCGTCGAGCACCATCAGTGCCGCCGGCCGCACGAGCACCGAGCCCAGGCTGAGCCGGTGTCGCTGGCCGCTGGACAGGGTCGCGGGCAGCTGGTCGCGCTGGGCGGCCAGACCCACCTCGTCGAGCACCGCGGCTGCCGCGGCCGCGGGGTCGGGCACGGCGAACGCGCGGGCCAGCAGCTCGAGGTGCTCGCCGACGGACAGGTCGGGGAAGGCGCCCGCGTCGTCGAGCAGGATCGCCAGCTCGCTGCGCACCCAGGGGTCGGACTCATCCAGCGGACGGCCCTGCCAGGTGACCTCACCGTCGTCCGGCTCGAGCAGGCCGGCGAGGATGCGCAGCAGGGTGGTCTTGCCGCTGCCGTTGCCGCCGACCAGGGCCAGCACCTGCCCGGCCGCGACGTGGATCTCGACGCCGTCGATGATCGCGCGTGGGCCGAACCGCTTGACCAGCCCCTGGGCGCGCAGGCCGTCGACGGGGGTGCTCATGCGGGGCTGCTCCTGGCGGCTGAGGGGGTCGAATGGGCCGAGCATGCCACGAGGGGCCGACGCGCGGGTGCGCGCCGACCCCTCGTCAGGGCGTGAGTCAGGCGGCCTTCTTGGTCTCCCAGAAGATGCCCGAGATCTCGTCGATCTTGGCCAGCAGCTGGTCGGCGACGGCGACGTCGGTCGAGGACTTGGTGCCCCCGCCGCCGCCGGCGAGCTTGGTGGCCTCGTTGAACAGGCCGTGCAGCTGCGGGTACTTCTCGAAGTGCGGCGGCTTGAAGTAGTCGGTCCACAGCACCCACAGGTGGTGCTTGACCAGGTCGGAGCGCTCCTCCTTGATGGAGAGGGCGCGTGAGCGGAAGGCCTCATCGGTCGAGTCGTTGTACTTGGTGATCGTGGCCTTGACCGACTCGGCCTCGATCTTGGCCTGGGCGGGGTCGTACACGCCGCACGGGAGGTCGCAGTGGGCGCTGACCTCGGTGGTGGGGGAGAGCAGGCGAGAGAGCATCTCGTGGTCCCTTCGTCAGGTGATCAGTGTGCTGATCGGGTTGCCGATCGCGCCCCTCGAACGCTACCCGCGAGGGTCGCGCGGCGCGCGGGCGGGGCGCGGCCACAGCCGGCACAGCACCCGGGCCAGCACCGCGTCGTCCCCGAGCGGGCCGACCTGCCACGAGTCGACGCCCTCGGCAGGGTTGTCGCGCTCGACCCACCACCCGCCGGGCTCGGGCCGGACGACGCGCTTGACCGACAGCGGCCGGGCCCGGCCCCGGTCGTCCGGGGGCAGCCGGACGACGGCGACGTCGCCCGGTCGGACGCCGGCGCCCCAGCGCACGAGCAGCCGGTCGCCGTCGCGCAGCGAGGGCTGCATCGACCGCCCCCGCACGACGACGACTCCGAGGCGACCGCTCAGGGCGTGAGCTCGTCGTCCGCTGGCACCTCGACGGCTGAGCCGGCGTGCCCCTCGGCCTCCTCGTGGCGCATCCGCTGCAGGAAAGCCTTGGTGCGCGGGTGCTGCGGGTCGCTGATGACCACGGCCGGCGGCCCCTGCTCGATGACGACACCGCCGTCCATGAAGACGACGCGGTCGGCGACCTCGCGGGCGAAGCTCATCTCGTGGGTGACGACGATCATGGTCATGCCGTCGTCGGCCAGCTCGCGCATGACGGCCAGCACCTCGCCGACCAGCTCTGGGTCCAGCGCGCTGGTGGGCTCGTCGAAGAGCATCAGCTTGGGCTTCATCGCCAGCGCCCGCGCGATGGCCACGCGCTGCTGCTGGCCGCCGGAGAGCTGGGCCGGGTAGGCGTGGCAGCGGTCGGCGAGGCCGACCTGCTCGAGCAGCTCGAGGGCATCCTTGCGGGCCTGCGCCTTGTTCTCACCGCGCACCTGCACCGGCGCCTCGAGGACGTTCTCGGTCGCGGTCATGTGCGGGAACAGGTTGAACCGCTGGAAGCACATGCCGATGTCGCGACGCTGGGCGGCAATCGCCTTGTCTCCCAGGCGGTGCAGCCGACCGGCCCGGTCGTCGTACCCCATCAGCACGCCGTCGACCCAGATCCGGCCGCCGTCGATCGTCTCGAGCTGGTTGATGCAGCGCAGGAAGGTCGTCTTGCCCGAGCCCGAGGGGCCGAGCAGGCAGACGACCTGGCCGCGGTCGACGTCCATGTCGATGCCCTTGAGCACTTCGGTGCCATGGAACGACTTGGTGACGTTGACGGCGTGCACCAACGGCATCGGGGGTGCCTGTGCCGTCTCGCTCATCGTCCCCCCTGCCCCACCGCGACGACGGGCTGGACGCCGGGCGCCTTGGTCGCGCCGAAGCCGCGACCGAAGCGCTGCTCGAGGAAGTACTGCACGGCCATGAAGACGCTGCCGAGGACGAGGTACCAGAGGGTCGCCGCGACGGCGACCGGGAACACGGCGAACGTCCGCGAGCCGATGGCGCGCAGCTGGAAGAACAGCTCGGTGCCCAGTGGCAGCGCGATCAGCAGCGAGGTGTCCTTGACCATCGCGATGGCCTCGTTGCCGGTGGGGGGCACGATGACGCGCATGGCCTGGGGCAGCACGATGCGGCGCATCGCCTTGCCGCGGCTCATGCCCAGGGCCTGGGCCGCCTCGTCCTGGCCGCGGTCGACGCTGAGGATCCCGGCACGGGCGATCTCGGCCATGTAGGCCGCCTCGGACAGCCCGAGGCCGAGGATGCCCCCGGCGATCGACGTCCCGATCTGCTGGGTGTCGAAGCCCAGCAGACGGAAGCTCGAGCTGAGCCCCAGCAGGTCGGTGGCGATGAAGTCGAACGGGATGCCGATGTCGATGCGCGGCAGCACGACTGCCAGGTTGCCGATGATGAACAGCAGGACGTACCGCGGGATCGCCCGGAAGAACCAGGTGTAGACCCACGAGGTGTACGACAGCACCTTGTTCGGCGACAGCCGCATGATCGCGATGACGACGCCGAGGGCCACGCCCAGGAGCATCGACCCGATGGTGACCACGATCGTGCCGCGGATCAGCCCCTCGATGACCGGCGCCTGCACCATCGCCGGGAACGTGACGTCGGTCCAGCGGAACGCCGCGTTGGTCAGCAGCAGGTGCGCGAACATGGCCACCAGGACGGCGATCACGACGACGGCGACCCACCGGCCGACGTGCCGCACCGGTACCGCGTCGATGAGGCCGGGGCGGTCCGGTGCTGCGCTGGGCGCCTCGGCCGGCGCTTCGCTCGGGCTCACGGGTTGACGGCGAAGTCCGTGACGGCCCCCTGCTCGACGCCCCACTTCTTCAATGCGCTGTCGTAGGTGCCGTCGGTCTTCAGGGCCTTCAGCGCGTCGGCGATCGCCGTCGCGAAGTCGGTCTCGTTCTTGGGGATCACGTAGCCGTAGGGTGCGGAGTCGTAGATGTCACCGCTGAGCTCGAGCGCACCGTTGGACTGCTTGACGGCGTAGGCGCCGACGGGGGAGTCGGCGAGCATCGCGTCCGCCTTGCCCGACGCGACGGCTGCCGTCGCCTCGTCCTGGCCCTGGTAGGACTGCACCTTGACCGCGGGCTTGCCGGCGCTCTTGCACGCGGCCTGGCGCTTCGGAAGGTCGTCGGTCTCCTGCACGGTGGCGGTCTGCACCGCCACGCGCTTGCCGCACGCGGTGTCAGCGGTGATGCCGGTGGGGTTGCCCTTCTTGACCGCCCACTGGGTGCCGGCGCTGTAGTAGCCGACCATGTTGACCTGCTTCTTGCGCTCTGGGTTGATGGTGAAGGACGAGACGCCGACGTCGTACTTGCCGGTGCTGACGCCGGCGATGATCGAGTCGAAGCTGGACGGCACGAACTCGACCGTCACCCCCAGCTTCTGCGCGACCGCCGTGAACAGGTCGACGTCGAAGCCCTGGACGGTCTTCCCGTCGGCGGCGAGGAACTCGCTGGGGGCGTAGGACGCGTCCGTGCCGACCACGATCTTCTTCGCCGCCTTGATCTTGTCAGGCAGCTTGGCCGTCAGGTCGACCTGGGCGCTCGCCGAGCTGACCGTGCCGGTGCCCGTCGCACCCGAGCCCGACAGCGAGCTCGAACCGCACGCACCGAGCGCCAGGCCGGCAGCGGCGATGACGGCGACGGGGCCGAGGTGGCGAGCGGCGAGGGGACGACGGGACACAAGGAGCCTCCGGTGGTGTGGCGTGGCTGATGCCGCGCATCCTGCCACCGAATCGGGTGTTGTCACGGACGTCACACCGATCGCAATCGGGCTGTGACCTGACGAGCGAAGCCGGTGTGCCACGATGGCCGGGTTGCGCGGGCGACCCCCGTCCGACGGTCGCGTCGCTCGAGCCGCACCCCACCGGGTGCTCCTGCCACCGCAGTCACGCGCCGTCCGCTGCCGATCCACCGCCGACGGCCGCGCCCACCCGTGCTCGCACCACCCGATCGAGGTCACCGATGACAGCCCTGCCCACCCCGTTCGACCCCGACCTGCCGGTCTTCCGCTACCACCTCGGCGGCAAGCTCGCGGTGGCGCCGCGTCGTCCCCTGGCCGGCCGCGGCGACCTGTCGCTGGCCTACAGCCCTGGCGTTGCCGAGCCCGTACGTGAAATCGCCCGTGACCCTGAGCTGGCGTACAAGTACACCGGCAAAGGCAACCTGGTTGCAGTGATTTCCGATGGCACCGCGATTCTCGGCCTGGGTAACCTCGGCCCATTGGCTTCCAAGCCAGTCA
>JACMOY010000184.1 GCA_014377795.1 Actinomycetota bacterium
CCCGGACTCCGCCGCCGCCGTCGCCCTGCGCGGCGTCGCCCGCACCCTCTCGCGCCGGGCCCGCGGCCTGGCCGGACGCTCGCTGCGCCTGCCCCCCGCCGGCCCCTGACCGCCGCCCCCCCCCTCCGGCCCTTGCGTCCCTACCTACCCTCGCCCCTGGGAGGGCGGCGTCGAGTAGTGACGCAAGTGCGGGGTACGGGGGGCCGGGTCAGGTGGCGTCGAGGTCGTACGTCGGTGCCGGGGTCGGTGCCGGGGTCGGCGCGGCGGCCGGCCCGACCGGGGTGATGGGTGCGTCCGAGCTGAGCCGAAAGCGCGACGTCGGCGCGTCCTGCGGCACGTCGATGAGGTCGGTGGGCTTCTCGTCGGCCGGGCGCATGGCCGCCGGGACGTTCGGCGCCCGGTCACTCACTGCGCTCGGCTCGTCGTCGTCGAGCAGCGCGTCGCGCACGATGCGGCGCGGGTCGTAGCGCCGCGGGTCCAGCTTCTGCCAGTCGATGTCGTCGAACTCATCGCCCATCTCGCCGCGCACCTGCTCGCGGGCGTTGCGGGCGAAGGTGCGCCCCTCGCGCACCAGCTTGCCGAGCTGGGCGGCGTACGTCGGCAACCGCTCAGGACCAAGGACCACGACGGCCACCGCCCCCAGCACGAGAAACTCACCACCGTTGATGTCGAACACGGGACCATGGTCCCCCACCGGGGCCGATCAGTCGACGGAGGCCTGCAGGACCATCGTCACGGTGCGGCTGCGGCCACTGGTGCGCACGGTCAGCTTGACGGTGTCGCCGGGGGCCTGCGACCGGATCGCGACGACCAGCTCGTCCGGCGCGGTCACCGGGCGGCCGTCGAAGGTGGTGATCACGTCACCGGGCTCGATGCCCGCGCGGTCGGCGGGGCCGTCCGGCGTGACCGGCGGCTGACCGCCCTGCGGCACCGACGAGACCTTGACGCCCTCGCCGGCGTAGGACCTGTCGAGCAGGACGCCGATCACCGGGTGCTGGGCCTTGCCGGTGCGGATCAGCTGCTCGACCGTGCGCCGGGCCTGCGCGCTGGGGATGGCGAAACCCAGACCGATGTTGCCGGACTGGCCGAGGCCACCGGTGCCCGGAACCCGGGCGATCGCCGAGTTGACCGCGATCACCTGACCGCGCAGGTTGACCAGCGGCCCCCCGGAGTTGCCCGGGTTGATCGCCGCGTCGGTCTGGATCGCGTTGATGAACGCGGGCGCGGTGTCGCCGCCGCCGGCCGTCACCGGTCGGTTCAGCGCGCTCACGATGCCCGTGGTGACCGTGCCCTGCAGCCCCAGCGGGGCACCGATCGCGATGACCTCGTCGCCCACGACGACGGACGTCGAGTCACCGAAGTCCAGCGTGCGCAGCCCGGTGCGCGCGACCTTGATCGCCGCCAGGTCGTAGGACTCGTCGCGACCCACGATGCTCGCGGGCGCCTGCGAGCCGTCCTGGAAGACCACCGTGATGCTGCCTCCGCCCGCAGCCGCGGCGACGACGTGGTTGTTGGTGACGATGTAGCCGTCCGAGCGGATCACGAAGCCCGACCCGGTGCCGGCCCCGTCGGCGCCGGTCACCTGGATCGCCACGACGCTGGGCAGCACGGTCGACGCGATCCCGGCCACGCTGCTGGCCGGGCGGGCGGTCGGCCCGGTGGCCGGCACCGGCAGGGTGACCGATCGGTTCGTGCCGCCGCTGGTGCGGCCCTGCCACCAGGCGCCAGCCGCGCCGCCGAGCAGACCGGCCACGAGCGCGAGGACGACGGCCCCCGCGACCAGCAGCCCGACCGGACGCCGTCCGGCGGGTGCGGGGGTGCCGCCCAGGCTGTCGCCCGCTACCTGCCACGACGCGGGCACGACGTCCGTGTCGCTGCCCGGGTCAGCGCCGCCTTCCCCGTCACCGTTGGTGCCGGACGTCGGTGCCTGGCTCCACCAGGACGGCTCCTGCGGCGGCGGCGGGGTGGCGGTCATGTCGTAATCCTGCCGCAGCGGCGGGCTGCGGGCCCGCCGGGGCGGCCCGACACGGTCAGGTCACCGCAGGGGGGTCACCCAGCGGGCGGCCCGCAGCACCGCGCGGGACGCCGTCGCCATCCAGCCGGCTCGCGCCGTGGTGGGCGCCGGGGTCGAGGGCATCGCGGCCACGACGGCCGCCAGCTGGCCGGTGGGCGCGTCGCTCACGACGGTGACGACGGTGGGTCCGGACTGCCATACCGCCTGGGTGGGCGAGCCCCGACGCACGTGCATCCGCCGGCTCCCCGAGCCGGTCACCGCGTAGCCCTGGACCGCCACCGGGTCCAGGGTGCCCTGCTGCTCGAAGACGCTCAGTGAGCTCAGGCCGTCCGAGTACGTCAGGTGCATGATCGGCGTCCGGCCGGCGGTGGCGTTCAGCGTGCGCGCGTCGTACAGCACCAGGTCCGAGCCGCCCGAGCCGATGGCGGCGGGGCAGACCCAGCCGGAGCGGCGGATCGCGTCGACGCCGCCGGGACGCGCGGCCAGGGCCACGGTGGTCGTGACGGGCGCGGGCGAGGGCCCGACCGTCACGTCCAGGTAGGCCATCGCGGCGGTGGTCCGGCCGGCCGCGTCGTAGACCTCGCGGCGCAGCAGCAGCCCGGTGGCGTCATCCAGCCACAGCCGGGCGGCCGTGCTGCCGCTGCGGCGCAGCAGCAGCGAATGGGCCGGACGGCCGGCCACCTGACCGGGTCGGTCGAGGCTGACGTCGTAGTGCGACATCAGCAGCGACAGGGGCGCCGGGGCGCCGGCGGCGGCCTCGAGGTACGACGTTCCGTCGGGACGGTCGGGCATCGTGACGTCCTGGCCGTGCCCGCCGCCGGCGACCGTCCCCGAGCTGGCGGCGTGCGCGCGCACCGTCAGGCCCCGGCCAGGCTCGTGCACGACGTCGTCCAGCGAGGACGTGGTCAGCCCCGACGACCAGGTGGCGACCAGCCGATTGCCCGACCAGGCCAGCCCGGACTGCGCCGCGCTGGCCCGCGCGAGCCACCAGGTGACGTCGTCCGTTCCGGCGTCGACGCTCGCCGGGCGAGCCGTCGCGGGCGCGGCCACCAGCAGCGGGGCCATGCCCAGCAGACACAGCACGGTCACGGCCGCCAGCGCCCGGGGGTGGACGCGCGAGCTCACCGACCGGTCTCGACCTGGAGCAGCGCCGGGACGGCCGTCGCGCTGGGGCCGGGCGTCACCAGGTGCACCAGACCGGCGTCGCTGAACGGGTTCTCGCGGCCGGTGACCCCGTGCTGCAGGGTCAGCTGGTCGAGCGGGGGCACGACCCCCGAGCCGGACGACGGCAGCGAGCTGCCCAGCGCGGTGCCCGCGACCCCGCCGACCCCGAGGACGCCGGCCGCCGCCGCGAGCAGCCGCCGCGACCGCCGGTGCTCGCGCCGGGTCGGCGGACGCACTGACACCGCGGGCAGCCGGGGCGGGCGGGGAGCGGACGGCGATGCGATCCGCCCGACCACGACCGCACTGGGCAGGCGGGCCGTCCCGGCCACCCGGCCCGGGCGCGGTGGCAGCGGGCCGCCGGTCTCACCCATGGCGAGCAGCCGGGCCATCAGGGCGTCCGAGGGGCCGGGGGCGGGCAGCGCACGGACCCGGGCCACCAGCAGCCGCTCGCTGTCGAGGGCCTCGCGGCACCCGGCGCACCCGGCCGCGTGCGCGAGCGAGCGGTCGCGGACGTCGTCCGGCAGCGAGTCGTCGGCCAGGCCGCTGATCCGGGCCCCGAGGCAGGGCGAGCGCTGGATCATCCGCCCACCCCGGGTCCGTCGGTGCCGGGCTCGGTGCGCACGCCGCGGCGGCGGTGGGCCAGGGCCGCACGCAGCTGCGAGCGGCCGCGGTGGATCCGCGAGCGCACGGTGCCCAGCTTGATGCCGAGTGTCGCGGCGACCTCCTCGTACGACAGCCCCTCGATGTCGCAGAGCACCACGGCGGCACGAAAGCCCGGCGAGAGGGCGTCCAGCGCGGCCTGCACGTCGTCGTCCAGGTGGGTGTCCTCGTAGGCGCGCGACGGGTCGGGCTCGCGGCCGGGCATCCGCTCGTGGGCGTCGTCGGCGAGGGCGTCGAAGCGGATCCGCTTCTTGCGGCGCACCCCGTCCAGGAACAGGTTGGTGGTGATGCGGTGCAGCCATCCCTCGAAGGTGCCCGGGGTGTACGACGACAGGCTGCGGAAGACGCGGACGAAGACCTCCTGCGTCAGGTCCTCGGCGTCGTGCGCGTTGCCGGTCAGGCGGTAGGCCAGGCGGTAGACGCGCCCGGAGTGCTCGCGCACGACCTGCTCCCAGGACGGCGGCGCCCACGGCACAGCCGCAGCGTGGTCGACCAGGCCGTCGGGGCCCAGCACGACCTCCTGCGAGGGGTCCTCGGATGCGGGCACTGCACCTCCGTGGGCGTCGAGTCGCCGGTCGATCAGCGTGCCCACCATCATCCCTCGTTCCGCGCGCCTGTCCCTGTCGGGCCTGCCGGTGCAACGGATCACCTGGCGCCTGGGTTCCCGCACTAGGCTGACGGCCGCGGTCCGGTCGGGCCCGCCCGAGCACTGGAGACCCGCGTGTCGATCGGCCTCAAACCTGCCAGCTGGGCGTACGCCGAGTCGTTCGTCGTCGAGGACGAGGTGGCCGAGCGCGCCCGTGCGCGCGCCATCGAGCTGGGCTGCTCGCCCGTCCTGCCCGGCACCGGCGCGGCGCTGCGGCTGCTGGCCGCCACCCTCGCCGCCCGCTCGGTCGTCGAGATCGGCACCGGCACCGGCGTCTCGGGGCTGTGGCTGCTGCAGGGCATGCCGGCTGACGGCGTGCTGACCACGATCGATGTCGAGCCCGAGCACCAGCGCGCGGCCCGCGAGGCGTTCGCCGAGGCCGGTGTCGCCGGCAACCGCACCCGGGTCATCTCGGGTCGGGCCCTGGACGTCCTGCCGCGCCTGACCGACGGCGCGTACGACCTGGTCTTCGTCGACGCGGCCAAGACCGAGCACGACGACTACCTCAGCCAGGCCCTGCGGCTGCTGCGTCCCGGCGGTGCGGTGGCCTTCGAGGGCGCGCTGTTCCACGACCGGGTGGCCGACCCCGCCCAGCGCGACGAGACCACCACGAGCGTGCGCGAGCTCGGCAAGGCCGTGCGGGACGACGAACGGCTGCTGACCGCGCTGCTGCCGGTCGGTGACGGCCTGCTCGTGGCGGTCAAGCGCGCCTGAGGCGCGCGCCGCTAGCCCAGCGTCTGCAACCAGTCGAGCAGCAGCCGGACGCCGAACCCGGTGCCGCCCTTGCTGACCAGCCCGTGGTCCTTGTCGCTGCGGGCGGTGCCGGCGATGTCCAGGTGCGCCCACCGGCGCGGCCCGGCGAACTCCTGCAGGAACAGCGCCGCGAGGATCGCGCCCGCGCCGACCCCCAGCGTCGTCGCGATGTGGCACAGGTCGGCGTGGTCGGACTCCAGGGCGCTGCGGAAGCCCGCCACCAGCGGCAGCCGCCACAGCCGCTCACCGGTGCGGACCCCGGCACCGGCCAGGTCGGCGGCGAGCGC
>JACMOY010000185.1 GCA_014377795.1 Actinomycetota bacterium
GATGACGATGCAGCTGATCGTCGCGGCGAACAACACCGAGCGCGGCCGGGGTTCGGGTCGCGGTAACGGCGGGACCGGCTGCGAGTAGACCGTGGGCGGTGGCGTCGCGCCCGGACCGGCCAGGCCGGGACCGTCCTGCACGGCGGGCGCGGAGGCGACCCCCGGGCCGACAGCGGGGGCGACACCCGGGGCCACGCCGGGAGTGGGGGTGAGCGAGGCGCGCGGCGCTGCCGGCGGGAGCGCCGGTGCGCGGTCGGTCCGCCGGTCGATCCACAGCGCCAGGGCCACGACGGCGAGCACCAGCAGCAGCGGCCCGTCCCAGCGGTCGAACACCGTCGAGGCGGCGATCAGGGCGACGAGGACGAGCACGACGGTGAGCACCAGCGGCCGTCGCGACCCGGGCTCGCGGCGTCCGGTGGCGGCCCGCTCGGCCAGCGAGCGGGTGCCGTCGTCCTCGGGCAGCAGCAGCCAGCCGACGGCGTACAGCACGACGCCGGCGCCGCCGACGAGGGCGAGCACAGCGACGAGGACGCGGACGAAGAGCGGGTCGAGGCCCAGGCCACGCGCCACGCCACCGCAGACCCCGGCGAACACTCGCTCGGACCTGCTGCGGCGCAACGACTTCAGCCGGGTGAGGACCCGCTCGACGGTGTCACCGGTGTAGCCGGTGGACGGTGGATCCGGGGCGGGGGTGGGTGGGGGGGCATCGGTCGTCGGGTTCATGGCTCGACGATGCTCGCCCTCGACGTCCGGGCACCATCGGTGAGACCCCTGAGCCGACCCTGGACGCCGCCCGCCGACCTCGGGGTCGCCATCGGGCCCACGCCGGTGTCGCGGCGGCACCCGCGCGCGAGAGGATCGCCGGGTGAGCCACCCGACCGCCTCCGCGCCGAGCCCGGCGCTGCGCCGGCCCACCCACGGGCGGTTGCTCGGCGGGGTGGCGTCCGGCCTCGCCGAGCACCTCGGCGTCGAGGTGCTCTGGGTGCGGCTGGCCTTGGCCCTGCTGTCGGGGGTGAGCGGGTTCGGCGTGGTTCTGTACGGCGCGCTGTGGATCTTCACCCCCGTGGCGCGGGCGGACGACGAGCCGGCCGGCCTGGCAGCAGCGGCGCGCACCGGTCGCCGTCCGCGCTCGTCGCTGGCGCGCGGTGACATCGGCCAGCTCGTGGCGCTCGGTGCCATCGGTCTCGGGCTCGTGCTGCTGCTGGCGCGCACCCGATGGGGGGTGCCGGCGCGACTGCTGGTGCCGGCGCTGATCGCGAGCGCCGGGCTGGCCCTGATCTGGACGCAGGCCGACGTCACGGACCGCGACCGTCTGGCCTCGTCCTCCTGGCTGGCCTCGCTGGGCACCGGCCGCTCGCGCTGGCTCAACGCCGCCCGGCTGGTCGGTGGCCTCGCGCTCGTGGTGACCGGGTTGGTGGTGTTCTCGCTGTCGAGCAGCCGTCCCTCGGCGCTGGGCGAGACGCTGCTGGTGCTGCTCGTCGTCGTCGTCGGTGCGGCTCTGGTGGTCGGCCCGCTGCTGTGGCGGCTGGTGCGCCAGGTCGACACCGAGCGGCGCCAGCGGATGCTCAGCCAGCAGCAGGCCGACGTCGC
>JACMOY010000186.1 GCA_014377795.1 Actinomycetota bacterium
GGGGCCGAGCTGGCCGAGCGGGTCGTCGCCCTCGTGCTCGAGCGCGACCGGCTCACCGCCGCGCTGCGGGCCCAAGGGTGGCTGCTGCCCGACACCCAGGCCAACTTCGTGTGGTTCCCCGTGGGCGACCGCGCGCCGGCGCTCGCGGCCGCGTTCGACGCGGCTGGTCTGGCGGTGCGCCCCTACGCCACCGACGGCGTCCGGGCGACGATCGGTGAGCCCGAGGCCGGCGACCGGCTGCTCGAGGTGGCCGCCGCCTTCGGTCCGCCTGACCCGAACGGGTGACTTCGAGGGCGTCCGGGTGACTAGGTACTAATGACGATTCCCCTCTCGGTCGACGCGACATACGATGTCAGCGGAGTTACTGTTGGTCATCGCCAGGTTGCAGACAGTTGCCACCGAGTGCGACGACAGCCAGACGTTCGGCATTCGGGACGATGCAGGGGGTGGCGGGGTGAGGTCTGACACGACGATCGGCCGCCGAGCGCGCTCCGCCGGCGCCCGCGGTGCCCTGCCCGCCGTCGCGCTCGCCGCCGTCTCCTCGCTCACGCTCACCGGTGTCGCGCTGCTGAGCTTCACGCCACT
Source organism: Actinomycetota bacterium (assembly GCA_014377795.1). GTDB lineage: Bacteria > Actinomycetota > Actinomycetes > Actinomycetales > Angustibacteraceae > JACMOY01. The sequence goes on from JACMOY010000186.1 coordinate 586, forward strand.
GCGCACCACGCAGCCCGAGACGGTCAGCGACGGACTAAAGCCCCCCGGCGAGGTGCGGGTCATCGTCGCGCCGACGCCGGCAGGTGCCGTCCGGCGCGCCCCGGCGACCACCCGTCCGGGCTCGCCGGCCCCGATCTTCCCGTCGTCGCCCGCTGTGGCGACCCCCCCGGCCGGCGGTACGGTGCCCGGCGCCACGACCCCCGGGAGCACGACACCAGGCAGCACGAGCCCCAGCACCACCGTCCCCGGCTCGGCGACGCCACCGGGCACCCCGGCAGCACCCGCCGGCCCGGTCGTGGCCCCCGTCCCTGTGGTGCCGAGCGTGCCCACGGTGATACCGGTCATCGGTCCACCCGCGCCAGCCCCGGCGCCGGCCGTCGTCCCCCCGGCTCCCGTCGTCCTCCTGCCGCCGGTCGTCGTGAGCCCGCCGGTCGTGACCGCGGGCCTTGGCCAGCTGTCGAGCTCGCAGTCGGCACGCGCCAGCCGACTGGTCATCAAGGCGCTCAGCGACGTCCTGAGCACGGTGCTGTCACGCGGCGACCAGGAGGTGATGTCTGCGTCGCTGAAGCTGGCGCTGGACGCGCCGGTCCAGGAGGCCGTCTCGGCCGCCGCCGTGGTGTCGCAGACCGCCACCCAGGCCCTGCTCGACACCAACGCCGCCGCGACCCCCGAGCAGGTCGCCGACGTCGCCGACACCTCCTTTCGCGAGAACCTCGGCCAGCAGCTGGTGGCCAAGGTCGCGCCGGTGATCAGCGCCTCGCTGGCCGATGCCGGGGTGCAGCTCGACAACCCCGTCCTGCCCCTGGTGATGCGGGTCAACCGGCTGGTCACGACGGCGATGCGCTCGGCCAGTGACGCCGTCGCCGACGTGACCGCCACCACCGTCGTCGCCCAGGTCACCGCCTCGGTCACCACCCCGACGCCGACCACGTCCGTGCCGGTGCCCAGCCCGACGACGACTGAGCCCGTGCCGACGCCGACCACGACGGAGCCCGCGCCGACGCCCACGACCACCGACCCGGCGCCGACGCCGACCACGACCGAGCCCGCGCCGACGCCCACGACCACTGACCCGGCGCCGACCCCGACGGACCCGGCGCCCAGCCCGACCCCGACCGACCCGGCACCCAGCCCGACCGCGGCCGACCCGGCACCCAGCCCGCCCGCGACCGACCCGGCGCCCAGCCCGACGGCCACCGACCCGACC
>JACMOY010000187.1 GCA_014377795.1 Actinomycetota bacterium
AGCGTCTGCACCAGGCGCAGGTTCGGCAGGTCGGCGAGCAGCTCGAGCCGCGCGGCGGCGACGTAGGGCGGGACGACCACGGTGATCTCGCCGGGGTCGGCCGCGGGACCCAACAGGTCCCACCCGCGCACCCGCACGCCGTCCGGGAGGTCACCGGGCCGCTCGAGCAGCTGCTCCAGCACCCGGGGGTCCGCGACCGCGCAGACGATCTCGGCGGGCTGCAGGGTCGGCTCAGGTGCCACGGGATGAGGCTAGCGATCCGGTCTGGGCCGGGACGACGCCCGATCGGCCGTTGATGTCGGCGACCATGGCGGGCAGCGCCTCGATCGGCACGGCGGCGGCGTACAGCCAGCCCTGCCCGAACGAGGCCCCGGCGTCGCGCACCAGCTCGTGCTCGGCCTCGGTCTCGACGCCCTCGACGACCACGTCCATCGGCAGGCTGACGGCGAGCGAGACGATCGAGCGCAGCACCGCCTGCGACCGCGTGTCGAGCACCACCTGGGCGGTCAGCGCCCGGTCGATCTTCAGGATCGAGGCGGGCATCCGCGCCAGGTAGGCCAGGCTGGAGTACCCGCTGCCGAAGTCGTCGATCGCCACCTGCACCCCGGCCGCCCGCAGGGTGTGCAGCTCGCGCACCGCCGGGTCGTCGACGTCCACGAACAACGACTCGGTCACCTCGACGGCCAGCCGATGGGGCGGCAGGCCAAGCTCGGCGAGCAGCTCGAGGACGGCGTCGGCCCAGCCGGTTCGCCGCAGCTGGGCGACCGAGCAGTTGACCCCGAGGGTCAGCGCGCACATGTCCGACGTGCGCAGCAGCCCGGTGATGTCACTGACGGACTGATGCAGGACCGCGGCACCGACGGCGGCGATCAGGCCGGACCGCTCGGCGACCGGGATGAACTCGTCCGGGCTGACGCGACCCAGCTCGGGGTCGTCCCACCGGGCCAGGGCCTCGACGCCCACCACCCGCCGGGTGCGCAGGTCGACGACCGGCTGGTAATGGGCGACGACGCCGCCAGCCGCCACAGCCTCGCGCAGCCGGCGCTCGACAGCCAGACCCCGGCGGTGCCGTGCGGCGATCGGGCCGTCGTACAGCTCGACCCGGTCGCGGCCGGCCTCCTTGGCCGCGCGCAGGGCGACGCCGCTCTCGACCAGCCCGGTCAGGACGTCGGGGCCGAGGACCGCGACACCGACGCTGGCCGACACCTGGACCGCAGCCGCGCCCGGGACCGCCTGGGCAGCGGCGCGCACCGCCACCAGCAGCCCCTCCGCGACCGCGTGCGCCCGCTCGGTGGCACCGGGCACCACGACGGCGAACTCGTCGCCGCCGATGCGGAACGCCTCGACGTCCGCGGGCAGGACCGCTCGCACCGACCCGGCCACGGCCACCAGCAGCGCGTCGCCGCGAGCGTGGCCCAGCACGTCGTTGACCTCCTTGAACCCGTCCAGGTCCAGGGTCAGGACGGCGGTGCCCCCCGCCGCAGCGGCGTCCAGTCGCCGGATGAGCGCGCGGCGGTTGCCCAACCCGGTAAGCGGGTCGTGGTGGGCCTGCTGGGTCAGTCCGCGCAGCAGCGTCTGGCGCTGCAGTCCGTTGACGCTCTCTCTGGCCCCGAACACGACGACGACGACCAGGGCCAGCTGGACGGTCACGACGTCCAGCACCCGGGTGCTCAACAGCGTGGCCAGTGCGACCGAGAGCATGGCCACGCTGGCGACCGTCGTCGCGACGGTGACCCGGGCCTCGGCCCGCTCGGACGGGCTGTCCCTGCGCCGCGCACCCGTCATCGCGGTGTAGCGCAGCACACCCACGCCGATCAGCGGCCAGGCCACGCACCGCAGCGCCACCGCCTGCCAGGGCCGCACGTGCCCGGGCCCGAGCATGCTCCAGGTGATGGCCAGGTCGGCGCCGACGAACACACCCACACCCGCGATCGCGGGCAGCAGACCGTGGTCGAGGTCGCGCAGCCACAGCAGCAGCAGCAGGCCGACGACGACGGCCTCGGTCAGCAGGACGGCCATCGCCACCCTGCCGGCACCGGTCTGCGCCGACCCGGCCCCCAGCAGGTCGACGAGGGCGACCCGCCAGACCAGCAGACCCGCCGTGCTGCCGAGCATCAGGGCGTCCAGCAGGATCCGACGCAGGCCGACCCCACCGGAGCGACCACCGGCTGCCAGCAGCACGGCGCCGATACCCACGACCGCGGCGACGACGGACAGCGTGGTGCCGACGTTCGGGTAGTCCACCCGTCCGGACCGCGCCAGTCCCAGCGCGACCAGCAGCTGACCCAGGCCCCACACGGCCGTGGCGAGGGCGAGCAGTCGCAGCGGGCGGTCGTGGCCCCGCCGGCGGTCGGCCAGCAGCAGGGCGGCCCCGGTCGCGAGCGCCACGAACCCGGCGCCGACCGTCGCGGTCAGCTGCGGGCCGCGGTCCGAGCGTGCGGCCAGGACGACGGCGACGCACACCGACCCGACGACGGCTGCCAGCCCGGCCGGCACCCAGGCGCCGACACGGGGGCGGTCAGCAGGTGTGCTCACCCGGTGAGCATCGGCTGGCACCGGTCGCGGCTTGACCACTGGGGGTCGGACCGCCCGGGTCAGGGCGAGGTCAGTCTCGCGAGCACCAGCTCGCGCACGCGGGCCGCGTCGGCCTGCCCCTTCATCTCCTTCATCACCGCACCGATCAGCGCGCCGCCTGCCGATACCTTGCCGTCGCGGATCTTCGCGGCGACGTCGGGTGCCCCGGCGATGGCCCGGTCGACAGCGGCACCGAGGGCGCCGTCGTCCGAGACCAGCTCGAGCCCGCGGGCGCCGACGACCTGCTCGGGGTCGCCCTCACCGGCCAGCACGCCCTTGAGCACCTGGCGGGCCATCGTGTCGTTGACCCGCCCGCTCTCGACCAGGCCGGCGAGCTGGGCGACCTGGGCCGGGGTGATCGCCAGCGACGACAGCTCGACGCCGGCGGCGTTCGCCGTTCGGGCCAGCTCGCCGGACCACCACTTGGCCGCGGCTGCGGGCGAGGCGCCCACGGCCACGGTGGCCTCTACCAGCTCGGTCGCCCCCGCGTAGACCAGGTCGCGCATCTGCAGGTCGGCCAGGCCCCAGGCGGCCTGCAGCCTGCGGCGGCGGGCCGGCGGGGCCTCGGGCAGCGTCTGCGCCAGGGTCGCCACCCAGGCCGGGTCGGGTGCGATGGGCACCAGGTCGGGCTCGGGGAAGTACCGGTAGTCGTCGGCGTCGGACTTCTCGCGCCCGGACGTCGTGGTGCCCGAGTCCTCGTGCCAGTGCCGGGTCTCCTGCAGGATCGTCGCGCCGGACGCCAGCCGGGCGCCCTGGCGGGTCATCTCGTAGCGCACCGCCCGCTCGACGCTGCGCAGCGAGTTGACGTTCTTGGTCTCGGTGCGGGTGCCCAGCGGGACGGCGGACTGGCCGTCGGGGGTCCGAGCGCGCAGCGAGACGTTGGCGTCGCAGCGCAGCGACCCCTGCTCCATGCGGACGTCGGACACCCCCAGTGCGCGCAGCAGGTCGCGCACCGCGCCGACGTACGCGCGGGCGACCTCGGGCGCACGCTGGCCGGCCCCGGTGACCGGGCGGGTGACGATCTCGATCAGCGGGATGCCGGCCCGGTTGTAGTCGACCAGCGAGTGCTCGGCGCCGTGGATGCGACCGGTCGAGCCGCCCACGTGCAGCGACTTGCCGGTGTCCTCCTCCATGTGGGCGCGCTCGATCTGGACCCGGAAGACGGTCCCGTCGTCCAGCTCGACGTCCAGGTGCCCGTCGACGGCGATCGGCTCGTCGTACTGCGAGGTCTGGAAGTTCTTCGGCATGTCGGGGTAGAAGTAGTTCTTGCGGGCGAAGCGGCCCCACGGGGCGATCGAGCAGTCCAGCGCCAGCCCGATCCGCACCGCCGACTCGACCGCGACCGCGTTGACGACCGGCAGCGCACCGGGCAGCCCGAGGCACACCGGGCACACCTGGGTGTTGGGCTCGGCGCCGAACACGGTCGAGCAGCCGCAGAACATCTTGGTGACCGTCGACAGCTCGACGTGCACCTCCAGGCCGATCACCGGGTCGTACGCCGCGACGACGTCCTCGTACGGCAGGACCTCGGACGTGGTGGCGGTCATGCGACCCCCTCGCGGGTGGGTGCGGTCGTGGGCAGGGCAGGCGCACGGTCGAGCAGCGGGCCGCCCCAGCGCTCGAGCAGCATCGCCTCGAGCGCGGCGCCGACGCCGTACAGCCGGGCGTCGTGGGTGGCCGGCGCGAGAAGCTGCACCCCGACCGGGAGCCCGTCCTCGTCGGCGAGGCCTGCCGGCAGCGACATGCCGGGGATGCCCGCGAGGTTGGCCGGGATCGTGGCGACGTCGCTGAGGTACATGGCGACCGGGTCGTCGAGCTTCTCGCCCAGCCGGAACGCCGTGGTCGGCGTGGTCGGCGACATCAGGACGTCGACCCGACCGAACGCGGCCTCGAAGTCGCGGGCGATCAGGGTGCGCACCTTCTGGGCCTGGCCGTAGTACGCGTCGTAGTAGCCGCTGGACAGGGCGTAGGTGCCCAGGATGATCCGCCGCTTGACCTCGTCGCCGAACCCGGCGTCGCGGGTGGCGGCCATCACCTGCTCGGCGGTGGGCGCGTCGACGCCGTCGGGGACGACCCGCAGGCCGTAGCGCATGGCGTCGAACCTGGCCAGGTTGCTGCTGGCCTCGCTGGGCAGGATCAGGTAGTAGGCCGCGAGGGCGTACTCGAAGCTCGGGCAGGACACCTCGACGACCTCGGCGCCTGCGTCGACGAGCAGCTGCACGGACTCGTCGAAGCGGGTGCGCACCCCGGCCTGGTAGCCGTCGCCGCCGAGCTCGCGGACCACGCCGATCCGCAGCCCGCGGACGTCGGCGCGCCTCGCCGCCTCGACGGCGGCCGGTGCCGGCGCGTCGATGCTGGTGGAGTCGCGCGGGTCGTGACCGCCGATGACCTCGTGCAGCGCGGCGGCGTCCAGCACCGAGCGGGCGCACGGGCCGGCCTGGTCCAGGCTGCTGGCGAGCGCGATCAGGCCATACCGCGAGACCCCGCCGTACGTCGGCTTGACCCCGACCGTGCCGGTGACGGCGGCCGGCTGGCGGATCGACCCGCCGGTGTCGGTGCCGATGGCCAGCGGCGCCTCGAACGCGGCGACCGCGGCGGCCGAGCCGCCGCCCGACCCGCCCGGGATGCGCTCGAGGTCCCACGGGTTGTGGGTGGGGCCGTAGGCGGAGTGCTCGGTCGAGGAGCCCATCGCGAACTCGTCCATGTTGGTCTTGCCCAGCAGCACCAGGCCGCCGGCGCGCAGCCGGGTGACCAGGGTGGCGTCGTACGGCGGCACCCAGCCGGCCAGGATGCGCGACCCGGCGGTGGTGGGCAGGCCCTGCGTGGTGACGACGTCCTTGACCGCGACCGGCACCCCGGCGAGCGGGCCCAGCGGGCGGCCCGCGGCGCGGGCGTCGTCGACGGCGCGAGCGGCGGCCAGGGCGCCGTCGGCGCCGACGTGCAGGAAGGCGTGCACCTCGGGGTCGACGGCGGCGATCCGGTCGAGGTGGGCGCGGGTGACCTCGACGGCGCTGACCTCACCGACCGCGAGGGCCGCGGCCAGGTCGGTGGCCGACCAGCGGGTCAGGTCGGGGCTGGTGCCGGTCATCAGTCCTGCTCCAGGATGCGCGGCACCCGGAACCGCTGCTGCTCGCTCGCGGGGGCACCGGCCAGCGCCTGCTCGGGGGTCAGGCCGGGTCGCAGCACGTCGGGGCGGGTCACGTTGGTCAGCGGCAGCGGGTGCGACATCGGCGGCACGTCGGCGGGGGCGACCTCGCCGGCCCCGGCGACGGCGTCCAGGATCACGCCGAGCTGGCCGGACAGCCGGTCCAGCTCGGTGTCGGTGGCGGCGATCCGCGCCAGACCGCACAGGTGCGCGACGTCGTCACGGGTCAGGGCTGCCATGGCCCCGAGTCTAGAGGTGCAGGGCGACGGCCCCGTCGTCGGCGACGCGGGCCCGCTGACGCGGTGCAGCTGCCGTCGACGTCGAGGTCGCGGGGGTCAGCATCCGCTCGGACAGCCACGCGGTGGCGGCCGGCCCGGGCATCGGCCGCGCCAGGTGCCAGCCCTGGGCGACGTCGCAGCCGATGTCGGCGATCGCGCTCCACGTCAGCGCGGTCTCGACGCCCTCGGCGACCACCTGCATGCCGAGCCCGTGGGCCAGCTGGGTCACCGCCCGCACCACGACCGCGTCGGCCTCGACGACGGCGACCCGGGCCACGAAGCTGCGGTCGATCTTGATCTCGGCGACGGGCAGCTCGCGCAGCAGCCGCAGGGACGACCAGCCGGTGCCGAAGTCGTCCAGCGACAGGCGCACGCCGGCGGCGTGCAGCGCGACGAGCCGGGCGCGGGCGCGGTCCATGTCGGCGGTCAGGACCCGCTCGGTGATCTCGAGGGTCAGCAGACCGGGGTCCAGGCCGAAGTCGTCCAGCCGTCGCGTCAGCCGCCCGGTGAAGTCGGGGTCCAGCAGGTCGCGGAACGAGACGTTGACGGCCATCGGCACGGTCATGCCGGCGCGCTGCCAGGCCGCCATCTGCAGCAGCGACATCTCGATGACGACGTCGGTCAGGCGGTGCATCAGCCCGGAGTGCTCGGCCACCGGGATGAAGTCGTCCGGGGGCACCAGGCCGCGCACCGGGTGGCGCCAGCGCACCAGCGCCTCGACCCCCGCCACCGAGCCGTCTGCGAGGTGCGCCTTGGGCTGGAAGTGCACCTCGATCTGGCCCTGCTCCAGCGCGACCCGCAGCTCGCTGATCAGCCCCAGCCGGGCGGCCGAGCTCTCGTCCCGGGTGGCGTCGTACACCTGGACGCCTGTGCGGTCGGCCTTCGCCTGGTACATCGCGACGTCGGCCCGGGAGAACAGCAGCTCGTAGCCGGCGGCGTGCTCGGGCACCAGGGCCAGCCCGATGCTGGCCTCGACGTCGATCAGCTGGCCGTCGATCTCGAGCGCGTCATCCAGCACGGTGACCACCCGGTGGGCCAGCTCGCAGGCCTGGGCGGCGTCGCGCACCCGCGGCAGCAGGACGGCGAACTCGTCACCCCCGAGCCGGGCCACGACCGCGTCCGGGTCGACGGCGGTGCTGATCCGGGCGGCGACCTGACGCAGCACCTCGTCTCCGACCGGGTGGCCGAGGACGTCGTTGACCTCCTTGAACCGGTCGAGGTCGAGCAGGAGCAGCGCGCACGGCTCACCGGTGCGCAGGGCCTCGGCGACGGCGACCCGCGACCTGGTCACGAGCAGCTTGCGGTTGGCCAGCCCGGTCAGGTCGTCGTGGGTGGCCTGACGGTGGCTCTCGACGGACGCGGCGACGCTGCGGTGGATGGCCAGCATCGGCACCACGGCCAGCACGACGAGGGAGGGGGCGTCCTGCATCAGCACGGCGACCAGCGGGGCCAGTCCGTACTGGGCGGACGAGACGGTGAGCTGGAAGCGCAGGTCGGCCAGCAGCGCGCGCAGCGGTGACTCACCGGCGAAGAGGGCGACCGCCGTGGCCACCAGCACGTCGTTGGTCACGAAGCACGCGGCGGCCGCGGCGGCGACCACCGCCAGGTCGTGCAGGCTGGTGGGGGTCCACGGCTGAGCCAGGGTCGGGACGAAGCCGAGGGCCACCATCACCAGCCAGCCGGCGCCGTTGGTCAGCACGTACTGGGCGACGTTGAACAGGATGCGGCGCGGGGTGTGCCGGCCGACCGCACCCGACAGCAGGGTCGCGAGGGTGTGCAGCACCATCGCCGGCACGACCCCGAAGTGCAGCAGCACCGAGAAGACGAAGGTGGTCGACAGCGCCACGCCCATGGGGTCGATCGAGCGCGAGCTGATGACCGGCCGCAGCTCGCCGAGCACCACCAGTGCGAAGCAGGTGACCAGGGCCAGGGTGGCCCCGCCGGACATCGTGAGCAGCGACCCGCGCTCGAAGCGCAGCAGCGCGGTGGCGAGCAGCCCGAGGCCCAGGGTCGTGACCCCGCTGAGGTAGCAGGCGAGCAGCAGGGGGCGCGGGGCGTGCTGGACGTCGTTGCGCGCCGCGCTGGTGCCGCTCACCTGCTGGCTTTCGGCACGGCGTCCGCTCTGCTGTAGGGGATCAGCCCGCGGGCTCGGACGGCTCCGGCTCGGGTGGCTCCTGCTCGGGTGGCTCCTGCTCGGGTGGCGGCGGGCCGTCGGCGAGCAGGCGGGTGAAGCCAGCCTCGTCCAGCACGGGGACGGCGAGCTGCACGGCCTTGTCGTGCTTGGTGCCCGGGTTGTCGCCGACCACGACGAAGGCGGTCTTCTTCGAGACCGACCCCGAGACCTTGCCGCCGCGCGCGAGCACCGCCTCCTTGGCCTCGTCCCGGCTGTAGCCCTCGAGGGTCCCGGTGACCACCAGGGTCAGACCCGCGAGCGTTCGCTCGACGCTGTCGTCGCGCTGGTCGGCCATGACGACCCCGGCGGCGCGCCAGCGCTGCACGATCCGGCGGTGCCAGCCGTCCGGCCCGCCGTCGGTGAACCACTCGACGACCGCCCGGGCGATGACCGGGCCGACCCCGTCGACGGCGGCCAGCCGGTCGACGTCCTGCGCGACGGCGACCCGCTCGATCTCGTCCATGGTGGCGAGCTCGGCGGCCAGGGCGCG
>JACMOY010000188.1 GCA_014377795.1 Actinomycetota bacterium
AGCCCGCCGGGGGACGACCGGCGACCGCCAAGCCCGCCGGGGGACGTCCGGCGTCCGGCAAGCCCGTCGCGGGACGGCCGGCGTCCGGCAAGCCAGCCGCAGGGCGCCCCTACTCCGATCGGACCGGTGCTGGGGCCCCCCGCACCGGTAGGAGCGGAGCTGGGGCACCCAGTGCCGGCTCGGGGCGGCCCAGCAGCGGCTCGGGGCGGCCGGCGTCCGGCAAGCCAGCCGCGGGGCGCCCCTACCCCGATCGGAGCGGCGCAGGGGACCCCCGCACCAAGCCCAACGGGGCCGGGGCACCCAGCGGTACGTCGGCCCCGGGCCGGCCGAGCAGCACCCGCCCGCGCGGCTCGTCCGAGCGACCTCGTCCGGATGACGGTGCGCCCGACGCCACCCGCGCACCGGCACGGGGCAGGGCCCAGGGCAACGGTCGGCCCCAGGGCGGGGGCAAGCCGTCGGGCACCCGCTCGTGGGCAGCGCGGCGTCCGGTGCGCCGGCAGTTCCCGGTGCCGGAGGTGTCCGTCGACGTCCACGACCCGGATGGCGTGCGGTTGCAGAAGATCCTGGCCCAGGCCGGGGTGGGCAGCCGGCGCAAGTGCGAGATCCTGATCGACGCGGGCCGGGTGCAGGTCGATGGGCACGTCGTGCGCGACCAGGGGGTGCGGATCGACCCCGCCCGCCAGGTGGTGCACGTGGACGGTGTCCGGCTGATCCTGGACGACACCCGCATCTACTACGCGTTCAACAAGCCGGCCGGTGTCGTGTCGACGATGAGTGATGAGCAGGGGCGGGTCTCGCTCGGCGACTTCGTCTACGACCGGCCCGAGCGGCTGTTCCACGTCGGGCGGCTGGACTCCGACACCGAGGGCCTGATCCTGCTCACCAACGACGGCGAGCTGGGCCACCGGCTGCAGCACCCGTCGTACAGCGTCCCGAAGACCTACCTGGCCGAGGTGCCGGGGCCGATCGCCCGCGACGTCGGGCAGCGGCTGCGCGACGGCATCGAGCTGGACGACGGGCCGGTCAAGGTGGACAGCTTCAAGGTCGTCGACAGCCAGCCGGGCAAGGCGCTGCTCGAGGTCATCCTGCACGAGGGCCGCAAGCACATCGTCCGCCGGGCGCTGGAGGCGGTCGGCCACCCGGTCGAGCGGCTGGTGCGGGTGCAGGTCGGCCCGGTGCGCCTCGGTGACCTGCGGCCCGGCCGTTGGCGGGTGCTCAACAGCCAGGAGATCGGCGCGCTGTTCGGCGCTGTCGGCATGTGATGGGCCCGACGACGTGGCGGTGAGGGCCATCCGCGGAGCCATCCAGCTCGACGTCGACGAGCGCGAGCACCTGCTGGCGTGCACGCGCGAGCTGGTCACCGAGGTGCTGCGCGCCAACGACCTGCCCACCGACGACCTGATCTCGATCGTCTTCACCGTGACCGCGGACCTGCGCAGCGAGTTCCCCGCGCTCGCGGCCCGCGAGCTGGGCCTGGGCGAGGTCCCACTGCTGTGCACCACCGAGATCGACGTGCCCGGTGCGTTGCCGCGCGTCGTGCGGCTGATGGCCCACGCCGAGATGGCGACGACGCGGGCCGACGTCCGCCACGTGTACCTGCGCGGCGCCGCCGCCCTGCGCCGTGACCTCGCCCAGTGACGACTGGTCCTCGATGACGCTGCCCACGCTCGTGCGCGTGGTGGGCACCGGCCTGCTCGGCACCAGCATCGGACTGGCCCTGCGCGCCCGGGGCGTCGACGTCGTCCTCACCGACCCCTCGCCGACCGCCCGCGCGCTGGCTCGTGACCTCGGCGCCGGACGCCTCGCCGGCCCGGACGACGTCCCCGACCTGGTCATGGTGGCCGCACCCCCCGACGTGGTTGCCGACGTCGTCGCCGCCGAGCTCGCCGCGCACCCCGACGCAGTGGTCACCGACGTCGCGAGCGTCAAGGGCGGACCGTTGGACGCCCTGCGCGCCGCGGGCGCCGACCTGACCCGGTACGTCGGCGGGCACCCGCTGGCCGGGCGCGAGCGGTCGGGGCCGGTCGCCGCCCGGGCCGACCTGTTCGCCGGACGCCCGTGGGTGCTGACCCCCTCGGCCGAGTCCGGCGATGACGCGCTCGCGCTGGTGCGCGCCGTCGCGGTCGCCGTGGGCGCGAGCGTCGCCGTGATGGACGCCGCCGAGCACGACGAGGCCGTCGCCGCCGTGTCGCACGTGCCGCAGATAGCCGCGAGCCTGGTCGCCGCCCGCCTGCGCTCACTGCCGGAGAACGCGGTGGCCCTTGCGGGACAGGGGATTCGTGACGTGACGCGGATCGCGGCGAGCGACCCCCAGATGTGGACCCAGATCCTCGCGGGCAACGCCGGTGCCGTCGTCCGCACGCTGCGCGCGGTGCAGGCCGACCTCACCGAGCTGCTCGCGGCCCTGGACGCGCTGAGCGACCCGTCGGTCACCGGCGCCCGGGCCACCATCGCCGCCCTGGTGGCCAGCGGCAACGAGGGCCAGGCGCGGATCCCCGGCAAGCACGGCAGCGCCCCGACGTCGTACGCGCACGTCGTGGTGCTGGTGCCCGACCGTCCCGGCGAGCTGGCCCGGCTGCTGCACGACGTCGGCTCCGCGGGGGTGAACCTCGAGGACCTGCGGCTCGAGCACAGCGAGGGCCAGCCGGTCGGGCTGGCCGAGGTCGCGGTGCTGCCCGCCGCCGAGCAGCCTCTCGTCGAAGCGCTGCGGGGGCTCGGTTGGAACGTGCAGGCGTGATCCTCGACTAGGCTGCTGGCCGTCCCCCGTTCGAGGAGCACCCCCTGTGAGCACGCCCGAAACCGCCGTCGACGGCTGCGCCAGCGGTCTCGTCGTCGCCGTCGACGGGCCGAGCGGGTCGGGCAAGTCGAGCGTCTCGCGCGAGGTCGCCCGCCGGCTGGGGCTGGCCTACCTCGACACCGGCGCGATGTACCGGGCGCTGGCCTGGTGGTGCCCCGACCAGCACGTCGACCTGCACGACCGCGCCGCCGTCGCGGGCGCGGGCGAGCGGCTGCCCCTGGTGATCACCACCGATCC
>JACMOY010000189.1 GCA_014377795.1 Actinomycetota bacterium
CCGACCGGGTCGGGCTCGTCCTCGGGCACCAGGATCTTCTGCTGGACGCCGGCGGCGGGGCCGGGGGTCTCGGTGTCGACCTTGTCGGTCGAGACCTCCAGCAGGGGCTCGTCCATAGCGACGGTGTCACCGACCGCCTTGGGCCAGCGGGTCACGGTGCCTTCGGTCACGGACTCGCCGAGGGCCGGCATGGTCACCCGCTGGGACATGGCTGGGGTCTCCTTCGTGTGGCGGCAGGGCGGGTCAGGCGTGGACGTGCAGCGGCTTGCCCGCAAGGGCCATGTGGGCCTCGCCGAGCGACTCGTTCTGGGTGGGGTGCGCGTGCAGCAGCTGGGCGACCTCCTCGGGGTAGGCCTCCCAGTTGACGATCAGCGAGGCCTCACCGACCTGCTCGCCCATCCGGGCGCCGACGGCGACGAAGCCGACGACGGGGCCGTCCGTGACCCGGATGGTCTTGACGAAGCCGGTGGTGCCGAGGATCTGGCTCTTGCCGTTGCCGCCCAGGTTGTACTCGTACACCTGGACCTTGTCGTCGCCGTAGGTCTGCCGTGCCTGCGCCTCGGTCAGCCCGACCGAGGCGATCTCGGGGTCGCAGTAGGTGACCCGTGGGATGCCCGAGTCGACGACCGGTGCGGGGTTCAGCCCGGCGATCTCCTCGGCGACGAAGATGCCGTGGGCGAAGCCGCGGTGGGCCAGCTGCAGACCGGGAACGAGGTCGCCGACGGCGAAGACGTTCGCGACGTTGGTGCGCAGGCGCTCGTCGGTGGGGACGAAGCCGCGGCCGACGCTGACGCCGACCTCCTCGTACCCCAGGCCCGCGCTGCTGGGGCCGCGACCGACGGCGACGAGCAGCAGGTCGGCGTCCAGGGTCTCGCCGTTCTCGAGCGAGATGTGTACGGCGTTCTCGTCCTGGGTGGCGCCGGTGAACTTCACGCCGGTCTTGAACGCGATCTTGCGCTTGCGGAAGGCCCGCTCGAGCGCCTTGCTCGCGGACTCGTCCTCGGCGGCCACCAGGCGGGGCAGGGCTTCGACGATCGTGACCTCGGCGCCGAACGACCTCCAGACGCTGGCGAACTCGACCCCGATCACACCGCCGCCGAGCACGACCACGCTCGCCGGTACGAAGTCCAGGGTCAGGGCCTGGTCGCTGGTCAGGATGCGCCCGCCGATCTCGAGGCCCGGCAGCGACCGGGCGTACGAGCCGCTGGCCAGGACGACGTTGCGTCCCTTGACCTCTCGCTCGCCGACGGTGACGGTGTCGGCGGCGGTCAGCCGGCCCTCGCCCTCGACGACCGTGACCTGGTGGGCGCTCGCCAGGCCCTGCAGGCCTTTGTAGAGGCGGCCGACGATGCCGTCCTTGTACTTGTTGACGCCGGACATGTCGATGCCCTCGAGGGTGGTGCGCACGCCGAACTTCTCACCCTCGCGGGCGCTGTCGGCGACCTCGGCGGCGTGCAGCAGCGCCTTGGTCGGGATGCAGCCGCGGTGCAGGCAGGTGCCCCCCAGCTTGTCCTTCTCGACCAGGGCCACCCGCAGGCCCAGCTCGGCGGCCCGGAAGGCGCAGGCGTACCCGCCGCTGCCACCCCCGAGGATGACGACGTCGAAGACCTCGTCGGTGTCCTGTGCCACGTCGGACGCTCCCTTGAGAAGTGGTGCACGACTGCGGTCGGTGCAGACCCTCACCCGCGCCTGCAGCGCTCCCATCCTGTCACCACAGCGCCGCGGGGGCGCAACGTGGTCTCGCGCGCGTCGGGCCCGTGCGAGCCTTGGCGGCGTCGTCGTCCGAGGAGGTCGTGGTGGGGATCTGGTCGCGCATGCGGGGAGCACGGGTCGCTCGAAAGGGTCGGGCCGGCGCAGCGGGTGCGCCCGGCTCCGGGCCCAGCAAGCAGGACGTGCGGGTGGCGGTGACGCACCTGAAGGAGTTCGTGGCCTCCCGCCGCGGGGTCGAGATGTACGTCGAGCCGCGCACGTCGGTCACGCCGACCACGGTCGTGCTGATCGCCACGTCCGGCGAGTGGACGCGCCGACGGGTCAGCGACCCGCGGGCGGCTGGGCAGCTGGCCCGCGACCTCGGCGTCCCGGTGTACGACGTGCAGCAGACCGGCTACCCGAACCGGATGCGCGAGTGGACCTCGCAGCAGCGCCGCGACCAGGCCTGAGGTCCGCCCCTGCCGCCCCCCGACCGGCGCTGAAAGCCCCGAATCGGGCACAGCAGACCGGCTGGGGGGAATGCGGGTACGGCAGGAAGGTCAGCGGGCGGCTTCGGCCTCGGCCAGGGCGACGAGCGTGCGCACCGGGTGGCCCGTACCGCCCTTGGGGGTGTAGCCCCAGGGCGACGCCTCGTTGAACGCGGGACCGGCGATGTCCAGGTGCGCCCAGGGGATCTGGTCGGTGCCGCCCGCGACGGTGCCGACGAACTCCTGCAGGAACAGGCCGGCAACGAGCATCCCGCCCATCCGCTCACCCATGTTGGCGATGTCGGCCACCTGGGAGTCCATGCTCGAGCGCAGGTCGGCGGGCAGCGGCATCGGCCACATGCTCTCGCCGGCCCGCTCGGCGCTGGCGTGCACCGCGGCCCGCCAGTCGTCGTCGTTGCTCATGATCGCGGCGACCCGCTTGCCCAGGGCCAGCACCTGGGCGCCGGTGAGGGTGGCGACGTCGACGATCGCGTCCGGGTGCTCCTCGCTGGCGGCGACGAGCGCGTCGGCGAGCACCAGCCGGCCCTCGGCGTCGGTGTTCAGCACCTCGACGGTGCGGCCGCCGTACGTGGTGAGGACGTCGGACGGGCGCTGGGCCGTGCCGGACGGCATGTTCTCGGCCAGGGGCACCCAGGCGGTCACCCGCAGCTTCACGCCCAGGCGGGCGATCGCGATGATCGCGCCGATCACCGAGGCGCCGCCGGCCATGTCGGACTTCATCGCCTCCATGCCCGCCGGGGGCTTGAGCGAGATGCCGCCGGAGTCGAACGTGATGCCCTTGCCGACCAGCGCGAGGTGGCGGCTGGCGCCGCGCGGGGCGTACTCGACCTTGACCAGCCGTGGCGGGCGGGCCGAGCCCAGACCCACGCCGAGGATCCCGCCGTAGCCGCCCTTGGCCAGCGCCTTCTCGTCGAGCACCGTGACCTTCAGCGGGTTGCCCTTGGCGGCCGCGACGACGGCGTCGGCGAAGGCGGCCGGCGGCAGGTCGCCCGGCGCGGTGTTGACCAGGTCGCGGGTGAGGTGGACGCCGGCCACGACCTCCTGCGCCCGGCTGGCCGCCGCGTTGGCCGCCTTGTCGCGGGCCAGCGGCGTGACGACCGTGATGTCGGCGACCGGCGACTTCTGCTCGCCGGCGGAGTGAGCGCGGTGCCGGGTGAACGAGTACGCGCCGAGCAGCGCGCCCTCGGCGACCGCCGCCACGCCGTCCGCGTCCGCGGTCGGCAGAGACAACGCCACCGAGCCGGTGCCGGCCAGGGCACGGGTGGCTGCCCCGGCGGCGCGGCGCAGCACCTCGTGGTCGTACCCGCGCGCCTTACCCGTCGGGACTGCGCCCAGGCCCGTGAGCACCAGCACCGCCGCATCGAGGTCCTTGCCCGCAGGCACCTTGACCACCTGGTCGGTGGCACCTGTGACGCCCAGGCCGGACAGCACGTCGACCAGCTGCGAGCGCAGCGCGCGTGGCAGCGGCGAACCCTCGGCCAGGACCGGGCCGTCGGCGCCGCGACCCACCCCGATGACGAGGGCGTCGGTCTTGACGCTCTTGAGGTCCTTGTCGGACAGGCTGATCGTCGGCGCGCTGGACGTCACGTGATGGTCCTCTCGGGGTCGATGCCGCACCTGGGACGGCGGCCGAGCCCGATGCTAGACGGGGGCCGCGAACCAGGCGCCAGGTAGGTTCGCGTCATGGTCACTCCCACCGCGCTGCGCACCTCACCGCTGGACGCCCGCCACCGGGCGCTGGGGGCCAAGATGGCCGACTTCGGCGGCTGGTCGATGCCGATCGAGTACCCCGGCGGCGGCGTCGTGCGCGAGCACACCGCGGTGCGTGAGGCGGTCGGGGTGTTCGACGTCAGCCACCTCGGCAAGGCGGTGGTGCGCGGACCCGGCGCGGCGGCGTACGTCGACACCGCGCTCGCGAACGCCCTGTCGCGCATCGTGCCCGGTCAGGCCCAGTACACGCTGTGCTGCGACGAGTCGGGCGGGGTCGTCGACGACCTGATCCTGTACCTGCGCTCGCCGGACGAGGTGCTGCTGGTGCCCAACGCGGCCAACACCGCCGAGGTGGTGCGCCGGCTGCAGGAGCAGGCGCCGTCCGGCATCGAGGTGGTCGGCCAGCACGAGGCCTACGGGGTGCTGGCGGTGCAGGGCCGGCACAGTGACGCGGTGCTCGAGGCCCTGGGCCTGCCGACCGGACACGACTACATGAGCTTCGTCGACACGACGTGGCGCGGCAGCCCGATCGTGGTGTGCCGCACCGGTTACACCGGCGAACGGGGGTACGAGCTGTTGCCGGCCTGGGACGCGGCGGCCGAGCTCTGGGACGCACTGCTCGAGGCTGCGGCCGCGCACGGCGGGCTGCCCGCCGGTCTCGGTGCCCGCGACACCCTGCGCACCGAGATGGGCTACCCGCTGCACGGGCACGAGCTGTCCCTGACGATCAGCCCCCTGCAGGCGCGCTCGGGCTGGGCCGTCGGCTGGGACAAGCCCGCCTTCTGGGGGCGCGACGCCCTGCTGGCCGAGAAGGCTGCCGGCGCCTCACGGCTGCTGCGCGGTGTGCTCGCCCTCGACCGCGGCATCCCGCGCGACGGGTGCACCGTGTCCACCGACGCCGGCCAGGTCGGGGTCACGACGTCCGGCACGTTCTCGCCGTCCCTGAAGCAGGGGATCGCCCTGGCGCTGCTCGACCGCTCGGTGGCCGTGGACGACGAGGTCACGGTCGACGTCCGCGGCCGCGCGCTGCGCTGCCGGGTGGTCAAGCCCCCGTTCGTCCAGACCCAGACCCGCACCCCCTGACCGCACTTGCGTCACTACTTGACGCTCGCTCCGCGCGGCGGATGTCACGTAGTGCAGCAAGTGCGGGGTCGGGGGCGGTCAGGTGGCGGTGGCCAGGACGACGAGGGACGTCGTGAGGGCGACCTCGACGCAGGCGCCCAGGACGTCGCCGGTGACTCCGCCGAGGCGCCGCACGCAGCGCCTCAGCAGGACGCCGACCGCGCCGAGCCCGAGCAGGACGGCGAGCGGCCCGGACCACCACGGCAGGCCCGTCAGCGCCACGACCGCCCCCAGGACGGACGCCGACACCGCGGTGGCCGCGACCGCCCGGGGGACCGCAACGGTGCCGGCCACCGCGGCACCCAGGCCCTGCCCGCGGGAGCTCGGCACCCCTTTGACGCACCAGTCCCCCAGCACTCCGCGCGAGGCGACGACCGCGGCGACGACCACGAGCGCGCCCTGCCAGCCGGCGGCGAGGGCTGCCACCGCCGCGGCCTGGGTGAGCACGACGACCAGCAGCGTCGAGGCGCCGGCCGGCCCCACGTCACCTGAGCGCATGACGGCCAGCGCGCGCTCACGGTCGTAGCCGGACGCCAGCCCGTCGGCGGTGTCGGCGAGCCCGTCCAGGTGCAGGCCGCGGCTGGCCAGGGCGAGAGCGCCGACCGACAGCGCGCCGGTGACCAGTGGGGGAGTCCCGGCCCACCACCCGGCCAGCACCACCACCGCGGCGGCCACCGCCGGCACCAGCGCCGCTACCGGGGCGAGCAGCATGGCGCGCCCGGCCACCGCCCGGTCGACCACCGTCGGTGGCGGGACACGCAGCACGGTCAACGTGCCAAGAGCGAGCCGAAAACCGTTGTGCGTCAACGGGTCTAGGTCGCGTCCGCGTCGACCTGCGGCGGCAGGTCAAGCGAGTCGAGGGTGCCCATCTCGGCCAGCATCGTCTGGGCCGCCCGCAGCACCGGCAGGGCCGTCAGCGCGCCGGTGCCCTCGCCGAGCCGCATACCGA
>JACMOY010000190.1 GCA_014377795.1 Actinomycetota bacterium
CCCCGGGGGGGCCGGGGCCCACGGGGCCCCGCTGTCGCCCCCCCCCGCACCCCTCCGGGAGGGGCTGGTGGGCGGGGTGGCCGCCGACGCCCTGCCCGAGCAGGCCAACGACGACGCGGTGGCGGCGCGGCGACGGCAGCCCCCACCGGTGGCCGTCGACCCCGAGCTGCACGAGGTCCGCGCCACGCAGAGGCACGTCGGCCCCGAACCCGCGGTGCTGCGGCACGTAGCCGACCTGGTTGGTGCCCCGACTCGCGGCACGGCCGTTCACGTGCACGTCGCCGCTGGTGAGCTTCCGCATCCCGAGAATCACGTTCAGCAGGCTCGACTTGCCCGAGCCGTTCGGTCCGATGACGGTGACGAAGCTGCCCGGCTCGACGGTGAGGTCGAGGCCCGACCACAGCTGTCGGCCGCCGAGCACGAGTCCGGCATCGCGCAGCTCCAGGACCGGACCGGCTGCTCGGCGCGATGAGGGGATCATCGCTGGGCCCCTGCGGCGATCGCCGTACGGAGGGCGTCGATGTTCGACTGCATCCACGACACGTAGTCCGCTCCCTCGGGCAGCGTCTCGGTGACGGGCACGACCGGGATGCCGGCGTCCTGGGCCGCAGTGCGCACCTGCTCGGTGATCGGTCCACTGGTCTGCTCGTTGTAGACGAGCGCGTCGACCGCGCCGTCGGCGTACAGGTCCAGGGTCTCCTTCAGGACGGCGACCGAGACGTCGTCGCCCTGCTCGATGGCCTCGCTGAACTTCTCCGGCGTCGCATTGGTGAGGCCCATCGCCTCGGTGAGGTAGAGCGGCACCGGCTGGGTGATGCCGATGCGGAGGCCGGTGTCAGCCGAGGCTGCGGTTGTCTCCTGGGCGATCAGGTCGTCGAGACGGGCAGCGAATTCGTCGGCGTTGTCCTGGAAGTCGGCGGCGTGCTCGGGGTCGAGCTCGCCCAGGGTGGCGGCGACCTGCTGCGCGACCTGCTGCACGCTCGGCAGGTCGTACCAGACGTGCTCGTTGAGCTCCTCGCCCGGCGTCGCGACCTGCCCGGAGACCTCGACGGCGTTGACGACCACCGCCCTGGTGTCGCTGCTGTCGACCATCGTGCCCATGAAGTCGTCGTAGCCGCCGCCGTTCTCGACGATCAGGTCGGCCTTCGACACCGCGAGCAGGGTGTCGGTGTCGGCCTCGAACGAGTGCGGGTCCTGGCTCGGGTCGGAGATGACCGAGCGGACCTCGACGTCGCTGCCGGCCACGGTCGAGACGACGTCGCCCCAGACGTCGGTGGTGGCCACCACGGTCAAGCCGGAGCCGCCGGCTGCTTCGTCGTCGGCCTCGGCGTCACCGCAGGCGACGAGCGACGACGAGATCGCGACCAGGCCGAGGGCGAGGCTCGCGGTACGGAGGGGGTGACGACGCGACATGCAGGGATCCGTTCGTGGAGGGGCGACCAGGGCGTCACCGACGAACCGGACCCTACATGCAGATGATAGTCATTCTCGTTACTGGTTCCACATCAAGGTCAGTGGCGTCGAGCCCGTCTCGTGTCGGCGTCGCGCAACTCGCGGAACTCGGCACGGTACGTTTGTCTACAGGGACCCAGGACCGCGGAGGACGACGTGAACGCCGAGAATGCCGCGACCGAGCGCAGCGCAGCGCCGGCGCCACGCTCGACCCGTCAGAGGCGCGCCGTCGAGGCCGCCATGAGCGAGTCGGACGACTTCCGCAGCGCGCAGGAGATCCACGACGCGCTGCGTCGGGAGGGCGAGTTGGTCGGCCTGGCCACCGTCTATCGCAACCTGCAGTCGCTGGTCGACTCCGGTGACCTCGACGTGGTCAAGACCGACGGCGGCGAGGCGGTCTACCGCCGCTGCAGCCGCTCGCACCACCACCACCTGGTGTGTCGCGCGTGCGGACGCACCATCGAGATCGAGGGGCCAGCGGTGGAGAAGTGGGCAGAGGCGCTCGCCGAGCGGCA
>JACMOY010000191.1 GCA_014377795.1 Actinomycetota bacterium
AACCTCGGCGCCGAGCCCTACAGCGACCAGGTCCGCCGCTCGGCACTCGACCAGCACCAAGCTCTGGCCCGGGCCGTGGTCGAGGGCGACCCGGCGTCGGCGGCCGAGGTCGCAGGTCGGCACTTCACGTTGTCCGAGAACATGATCCGCGACCTGGTGTCCAGGGTGCGCCAGGACGAGGAGCCCGGATGACCTCCCGCGCCGCGTTCGTGCTGCGCCGAGTCCTGCTCACACTGCCGGTGCTGTGGGTGATGAGCGTGTTCGTGTTCCTCATCATCCGGCTGGTGCCGGGCGACCCGGTGCGCACCATGCTGGGCTTTCGGGCCACCGCGGCCAACGTCGCCGAGGTGCGTCGACGGCTGCACCTGGACGAACCCCTGCTGCAGCAGTACGTCCGCTGGGTCGGCGACCTGCTGCACGGCGACCTCGGACAGGACCTGGTGAGTCGTGCACCGCTCAGTGAGCAGCTGGCGCAACGACTTCCGGTGACCCTCGAGCTGACGACGCTGTCGATGACGCTCGCCGTCCTGGTCGGTGTGCCGCTCGGGGTGCGTGCCGCGGTCGGCGGCCGCTGGACCCGTCGGCTGACCGACGGGTTCGTCGTCCTCGGCATCAGCGTCCCGGACTTCTGGCTGGGCATCATGCTCGTGCTGCTGTTCGCGGGGACGCTCACGGTCCTGCCGCCCTCGGGCTACCTGCCGTTCACGACCGATCCGGTGCAGAACCTGCGGTACATGACGCTGCCGGTGCTGACGCTCGCGACCGCCGAGACGGCGTACCTGCTGCGCACCACCCGCGGCGCCATGGAGTCGGTGCTGCAGCGCCCGTACGTCACCTACCTGCGTGCCAAGGGCCTGTCCCCGCGCCGGATCGTCGCCGGCCACGCTCTGAAGAACGCGGCACCCACCGTCGTCACCGTCATCGGGATCCAGGTGGGCGTGCTGCTGGGCGGCGCCATCGTCGTCGAGCAGCTCTTCGCCCTGCCCGGCGTGGGCCGGATGATCGTGACTGCCATCAACCAGCGCAACTACCCCACGGTGCAGGCCGGGGTGCTCGTGATCGCCGCGATGTTCGTCCTGGTCTCGCTGGTGACCGACCTCGTGGTCGGCTGGCTAGACCCGCGCGTGAGCGACGGGGCCGGCGCGTGAGCACCGTGGAGCGGACGGCGACCGGCGCCCGCCCCCGGCCGCGCACCACCCCGGACGTGGGCGCGGCGCTGCTGGCGGTCCTCGTCCTGGCTGCCCTTGCCGCGCCGCTGCTCGCCCCGCACGACCCCGAGGCCGTCCAGTCCGCGCGGGTCCTGGGCAGCCCGAGCGCGTCGTACCCGTTCGGCTCCGACGTCCTCGGTCGCGACGTCCTCTCGCGGGTGCTCTACGCGCTGCGGGTCAGCTTGACCGTGGCCGTCTCGGCGGTCGGGGTGGCCACCCTCGTCGCAGTGCCGCTCGGGCTGCTCGCGGGGTACGCCGGCGGTTGGGTCGACTCGCTGATCTCGCGGCCGCTCGACATGCTGCTGGTGCTGCCCGCGCTGCTGCTCGCGATCAGCCTGATCGCGATCCTGGGGCCGGGCAGCGTCGTCGCGGCCCTGGCGATCGCGGTGATCTACCTGCCGATCCTGGCCCGGGTCATGCGCAGCAGCACGCTGGTGGTGACGCGCAACGAGTACGTCGTCGTCGCGCGGGCTCGCGGCGCCGGGCACCTGCGGGTGATGGCGCGCCACGTGCTGCCGAACGCCATCGGACCGGTCGCCGTCCAGGCGTCCGTGCTCACCGGGTTCGCCCTGCAGCTCGAGGCCGCGCTGAGCTTCCTCGGCCTGGGCACCCAGCCGCCCACGCCCTCGCTCGGCGGCATGCTCGCCGACGGGCGCGACGTCCTGACCCAGGCGCCGTGGGTCGAGGTGTTCCCCGGCCTGGCGATCGCCGTCGCGGTCATCGCGTTCACGCTGCTGGGTGACGGGCTGCGCCGGTCGCTCGACCCCACGGGGGTGGCGTCGTGACGGCGGCGCTGGCCCTCTGCGACCTGCGCGTGCGCTTCCCGGTCGGCGACGGCCTGGTGTCGGCGGTCGACGGCGTCTCGCTGCGGGTCGAACCCGGCGAGATCGTCGGTCTCGTGGGCGAGAGCGGTTGCGGCAAGAGCACTCTGGCCGCTGCGGTCATGGGTCTGCTGCCGCCGTCGACGAGCGTCACCGGGTCGGTGCGGGTCGCCGGTGACGAGGTCGTGGGCCTGGACGACCGCCGCCTGCGGGCGATGCGGGGTGACCGCGTGTCCATGGTGGTGCAGGACCCCTCGACCAGCCTCGACCCGATCTGGTCGGTGGGCGACCAGGTGGCCGAGACCATCCGCGCCCACCGCCGGGTGGGTCGACGCCAGGCCCGCGCGCTGGCCACCCAGCTGATGACCGACGTCGGCATCCCGGCCGCGGCCAGCCGCTACGACGACCCGCCGCACCGCCTCTCGGGCGGCATGCGCCAGCGCATCGTCATCGCGGCGGCACTGGCCAACGAGCCGTCGCTGCTCATCGCCGACGAGCCGACCACCGCGCTCGACGTGACGATCCAGGCCCAGATCCTCGGCCTGATCCGTCGGCTGCGCGACGACCGCGGCACCGCGGTGCTGCTGATCACCCACGACCTCGGCGTCGTGGCGCAGGTCTGTGACCGGGTCGCGGTGATGTACGCCGGGCAGCTCGTCGAGGTCGCCGGCGCCCAGGAGCTGTTCGACCACCCGCGCCACCCCTACACCCGCGCGCTGCTCGGCGCCCTGCCCAGCGCCACCGCTCGCGGCGAACGGCTGGCCGTGATCCCCGGGCAGGTGCCCGACCTGGCCCACCAGCCCCGCGGGTGCCGGTTCGCCGCGCGCTGCCCGCTGCGCACCGACGTCTGCGAGCAGGCCCCGGTGCCCGAGCCGGTCGGGGCGTCGATGGCCGCCTGCTGGCACGTCGACCAGCCGCTGCCGTTGCTGGGCGGTGCGCGGTGAGCGCGCTGCTGCAGGTCGAGGGACTGGTCAAGACGTTCCCGGCCGGTGGGCCACCGTGGCGCCGACGTCGGGTGCACGCGGTGTCCGGTGTCGACCTCGTCGTCGGCGAGGGCCGCACGCTGGGCCTGGTGGGCGAGTCCGGCAGCGGCAAGAGC
>JACMOY010000192.1 GCA_014377795.1 Actinomycetota bacterium
ACCGGACGGCGCTGCAGCGCCGGGTGCCCGGCCAGATCCGCGACGTCCCTGACTACCCGAAGCCCGGCGTGCTGTTCAAGGACATCAGCCCATTGCTGGCCGACGGCGCGGTGTTCTCGGCCGTCATCGACTCCCTCGCGGACCGCTACGCCGGTCGGGTCGACGCCGTGGCCGGCATCGAGGCACGCGGGTTCATCCTGGGCGCCCCGCTGGCGGTCCGCCTGGGCGTCGGATTCGTGTCGGTCCGCAAGGTGGGCAAGCTGCCGGGTGACCTGCTGACGCAGGCCTACGACCTCGAGTACGGGTCGGCTCAGCTCGAGGTGCAGAGCGACGCCTTCACGAGCGGCGCGCGCGTCGTCGTCGTGGACGACGTGCTGGCCACGGGCGGCACCGCGTCGGCCGCCTGCGACCTGGTCGAGCGCGCCGACGCCGAGGTCATCGAGCTTGCGGTGCTGATGGAGCTCGGGTTCCTGAACGGTCGGGCCCGGCTCGCGCGGCGCTGCGTCCACAGCGTCGTGGCGGTCTGAGCGTCGCTCGCGGCTAGTCCGTAGACTGATCTGACACGGGGCGCCTTCCTCTTGCGGCCCCGACCAGTGCGGGAGGTGCCATGACAGAGCCGACCCGGGTCGTGGCGCCCAGCCCCGGTGAGCCGTTCCCCGAGGACGACCAGACCGGCCCGATCCCCACCACGCGGCGGGTGCGAGCGCGGTTCGCCCGCCTGGGGGTTCAGCGGCCCGGTACCAACCCCGTCCTCGAGCCGCTGCTGCGCACCCTGCGCCAGACGCACGACAAGGTCGACGCGACCTTGATCGAGCGGGCCTACGCGGTCGCTGAGCGTGCCCACGAGGGCCAGCTGCGCAAGAGCGGTGACCCGTACATCACCCACCCGCTGGCGGTCGCGACGATCCTGGCCGAGCTGGGCATGACCGAGGTGACGCTCGCGGCGGCGCTGCTGCACGACACGGTCGAGGACACGACGTACACGATGGCCGCGCTGACCGCCGACTTCGGGCCCGAGGTGGCCGCCCTGGTCGACGGCGTCACCAAGCTCGACAAGGTGCAGTACGGCGACGCCGCGCAGGCCGAGACGGTGCGCAAGATGGTCGTGGCGATGGCCCGCGACATCCGCGTCCTGGTGATCAAGCTCGCCGACCGGCTGCACAACGCCCGCACCTGGCGGTACGTCTCGCAGGCCTCCGCGCAGCGCAAGGCGCGCGAGACCCTCGAGACCTACGCGCCGCTCGCGCACCGGCTGGGCATGAACACCATCAAGTGGGAGCTGGAAGACCTCTCGTTCGCGGCGCTGTACCCCAAGGTCTACGACGAGATCGTCCGGCTGGTGGCCGAGCGCGCGCCCGCGCGCGACGAGTACCTCGCGACGGTGCGCGACCAGGTCATCTCCGACCTGCGCGCGGCCAAGATCAAGGCCACCGTCACCGGCCGGCCCAAGCACTACTACTCGATCTACCAGAAGATGATCGTGCGCGGCCGCGACTTCGAGGAGATCTACGACCTGGTCGGTGTGCGCGTGCTGGTCGAGTCGGTGCGCGACTGCTACGCGGCGCTCGGGTCGCTGCACGCCCGGTGGAACCCCGTGCCCGGGCGGTTCAAGGACTACATCGCGATGCCCAAGTTCAACCTCTACCAGTCGCTGCACACCGCCGTGATCGGCCCGGGCGGCAAGCCCGTCGAGATCCAGATCCGCACGTCCACGATGCACCGGCGCGCCGAGTTCGGGGTCGCGGCGCACTGGAAGTACAAGGAGGACCCCGGCGCCGAGGAGTCGCGCTCGGGGGACAGCGGGCCGGTCAACGACATGGCCTGGCTGCGCCAGCTGCTGGACTGGCAGCGTGAGACCGCCGACCCCGGTGAGTTCCTGGACTCGTTGCGCTTCGAGATCAACGCCCAGGAGGTCTACGTCTTCACCCCCAAGGGTGACGTCGTGGCCCTGCCCGCGGGCTCGACCCCGGTCGACTTCGCCTACGCCGTCCACACCGAGGTGGGCCACCGGTGCATCGGCGGCCGGGTGAACGGCCGGCTGGTGCCGCTCGAGAGCACGCTGGAGAACGGCGACGTGGTCGAGGTGCTCACCAGCCGCGCCTCGTCCGCGGCACCCAGCCGCGACTGGCTCTCCTTCGTCAAGAGCCCTCGGGCCCGCAACAAGATCCGCCAGTGGTTCAGCAAGGAGCGCCGCGACGAGGCGGTCGAGCACGGCAAGGACGAGATCGCCAAGGTGATGCGCAAGCAGCACCTGCCGCTGCAGCGGCTGATGTCGCACGAGCTGCTGCTGGCGATCTCGGCCGAGCTGCGCTACGCCGACGTGAGCGCTCTGTACGCCGCCGTGGGCGAGGGGCACGTCTCGGCGCAGTCCGTGGTGGCCAGGCTCGTGCAGTCCCTCGGCGGTGAAGAGGGCGCGAGCGAGGACGCCGCCGAGGCGACCACGCCGACCCGGGTCAGCCGGCGTCCGCGCACCGGCGACCCCGGTGTCGTCGTCCGGGGCGTGGACGACCTGTGGGTCAAGCTCGCCAAGTGCTGCACCCCCGTGCCCGGCGACCCGATCATCGGCTTCGTCACCCGGGGCAGCGGGGTCTCGGTGCACCGCGGCGACTGCTCGAACGTCGAGGGCCTGCTCGCCCAGCCCGAGCGGATCGTCGAGGTCGACTGGGCCCCGTCGGCGGCGACCGTGTTCCTCGTCCAGATCCAGGTCGAGGCCCTCGACCGCGCGCGGCTGCTGTCCGACGTCACCCGGGTGCTGTCCGACGCCCACGTCAACATCTTGTCGGCGAGCGTGCAGACCACCCGCGACCGCGTGGCCATCTCGAAGTTCACCTTCGAGATGGGCGACCCGGCCCACCTCGGGCACGTGCTGGCGGCCGTGAAGCGGATCGACGGCGTGTTCGACGTCTACCGGGTCACCGGCGGCAAGATCACCCCGCCGTCCACCTGAGCGCAGGGGCTGTCCGGCGGGTCAGCCGGCGAAGTCGCGCAGCGCCCCGCGGGCCTGCTCGAGCCACTCCTGGCGGGCGACGATGCCGGCCTCGGCCTCGGCCTCGCGTCGTGGGTCGCCGGCCGCGCGGGCCTTGTCGCGGCGGGCGGTGAGGTCGGCGATGGTCGCCTCGAGCTGCTCGACGGCGCTGCGCGCCCGCGCCTCGCCCTCGGGGTTGCGCTTGACCCAGCGGGCGTCCTCGACCTCGCGGACGGCCTGCTCGACAGCCCGCATCCGCCGCTCGACGCGCTCGACGTCGGCACGCGGCACCTTGCCCGCCGCCTCGTAGCGGTCCTGGATCGCGCGCAGGGCCTCTTTGGCGGCGGCCAGGTCGGTGACCGGCACCAGCGCCTCGGCCTCGGCGATCAGCGCCAGCTTGACCTCGAGGTTGGCGCTGAACTCCTTGTCCTGCTCGGCCGACTCGGCGTGCCGCGCGGTGAAGAAGGCGTCCTGGGCCGCCTTGAACCGCACCCACAGGGCGTCGTCGTCCTTGCGGTTGGCCCGGCCCGCCTCGCGCCAGCGGTCCATCAGCTGCTTGAACGCCGTCGCGGTGGGCGCCCAGTCGGCCGAGCCCTGCAGCGCCTCGGCCTCGGCGACGAGCTTCTCCTTGACGCCCTTGGCCTCGCCCTGGGTCTGGTCCAGCTGCGCGAAGTGCTGGCGTCGCATCCGGTCGAACGCGGTGCGGGAGTGGGTGAACCGCTTCCACAGCTCGTCCTGGGACTTGCGATCCAGTCGCACGTCCGCCTTCTGGTCGGTGCGCCACTGCTCGAAGATGTCCTTCATCCGCTGCCCCGCAGCGCGCCACTGCACCTTCTCGACGTCGGTGGCCGCGATCTGCTCAGCCTCCTCGACGAGCGCGGTTCGCCGGGCGCGGGCCTCGTCGCGCGCGCGGTTGCGGGCGGCGTCCGCCTCGGCCTTGCGAGCGGTTGCGATCCGCGTCAGCGCGGCCACGCGGGCGGTGGGCGCCTCGAGGTCGCCGGCGGCGTCGCGGTCGGGGCTGGCGGTGCGCAGCTTGGCCA
>JACMOY010000017.1 GCA_014377795.1 Actinomycetota bacterium
CCCGATCGGGTCAGTGACCGTCCAGCGGTCCATCGGCGGGTGGTGGCCCGGACTTGACCGCCGCGCGGGCTCCGGTCGGTCTGCCAGACTGCGGCACCATGACGGCGGACGCTCTCGACGGTGGCTCGGGTGCCGACGGCGCGGCAGCAGGGACGCGCAACACCCTGGAGCAGCTGCTCGAGACCCTGTGGCAGCGCCACGGCCCTGACCTGCTGCTGCCCCCGGGGGCACCGCCGCTGCTGCGCGTCGACGGCGCGCTCGAGCGGATGCCAGGGCGGCCCGCCCTGACGGCAGCAGACACCCAGGCGATGCTGGCCGCACTGTTGAGCGATATCCAGCGCGCCGACTTCGCGGTCCGCAACGAGGTCGACTGGTCGTTCAGCTGGCGCGACCAGGCCCGCTTTCGGGCCAACGGGTTCCGTCAGCGCGGCTCGGTCGCCATCGCGTTGCGCCTGATCCCCTACCGGGTGCCGTCGCTGGACGAGCTCGGCGTCCCACCCGTGGTGCAGGCGTTCACGACCCTCTCGCAGGGGTTGGTGCTCGTCACCGGGCCGACCGGCTCGGGCAAGTCGACGACGCTGGCTGCGCTCGTCGACCGGATCAACGCGACCCGGCCGTGCCACATCCTGACCATCGAGGACCCCATCGAGTACGTCCACCAGCACCAGGTGGCGGCGGTGAACCAGCGCGAGGTCGGCACCGACACCGCCAGCTTCGCGATCGCCCTGCGCGCTGCGCTGCGCGAGGACCCCGACGTCCTGATGGTCGGCGAGATGCGGGACCTGGAGACGATCCAGACGGCCCTGACCATCGCCGAGACCGGCCACCTGGTGCTCGCGACGCTGCACACCAACGACAGCCCGCAGGCGCTGGACCGCATCGTCGACGTCTTCCCCGGCGACCAGCAGTCGCAGATCCGGGTGCAGCTGGCCAACGCGTTGACCGGCATCGTCTACCAGCGACTGCTGCCGCGCGTGGACGGCGGCCGGTCGGCGGCGTACGAGGTGCTGCTCGCGACGCCCGCCGTCCGCAACCTGATCCGCGAGGGCAAGACCCGCCAGCTGCGCAACGTGCTGGCCACCGCGTCCCGCGAGGGGATGCAGACCCTCGAGCAGTCGCTGACGACGCTCGTCTCCTCGGGGCAGGTCGCCCACGACACGGCCGTCGGCGCGAGCCTGTACCCGCACGAGGTATCCGCCGGCTCACCCCGGCCCTGAGCGCACAGCCGTCCGATCGGGGCACCGGTGCGTCAGATCTGACGCGAACCTGACCCGATCGGCGCGTCAGCGACGGGCGGCGCTCGCGCCGGCCAGGTGCTCGCGGGTCTCGCGGTGGTCGCGCAGCACGCCCTCGACGGGGCCGAGCACGCGCGCGCGGGCGACCTGCTCGATCGAGGTGTGCAGCCGGGTCTGGGCGCGCTTGCCCCGGCGCCGGGCACCGCGGGCCGCGAGCACGCGAACGATCACGCCGGTCAGCGCGCCCAGCGCGACCCCCCCGACCGCGCACAGCGTGGGGATCGGCAACGGCCCGAGGTACGGCGTGCGCGGCTGGGGCAGCTGCAGCCACCCGGTGACCCCCAGGGCGATCAGCCAGCCGACGCCGATGGCGGCCGCGACCACCAGCACGGCCTGCAGCGCGCCGACCGCCCGCCACCACAGCGGGGCCCGCACGCCCAGGTCGGTGCCGACGACGGCCTGGTCGAGGGCGTCCGCGAGGTCGTCGCCCGGGGGGACGGCGGCGGCCCGCGCCGCGTCCTGCCACCGCTGCGGCAGACCCTCGCAGGCCCGGTCGGCGACGCGACGGGTGGCCAGCTCGACCCGGGCGCGGGCCGTCGGGGTCGCCACCGGCAGCGACGATCGGGCCATCGTCGGCACGGCGCCCTTGCGCTGGGGGTCCAGGCGCAAGCGGCGCAGCGGGTCGGGCCGTAGTCGCCGGGCCCACCGGGTGACCGGCCATCCCGCAGTGGCCTGCGCACCTCGGCGGTAGTCGGCCTCGACGGCCTGGACGACAGCCGGCACCCCGGCCGCCCCAGCGAGCGCATCGACCAGGCCGGTGCCCTCGGCCAGCGTGTCGGGGTCGGTCTCGTCAGCGCCGACGCCGGCGGCCACGGCGTCGACGACGGCGTCCAGGTCGGCGGACAGCCGCTGGCTCCAGGCGCTGTGCCGGCCGACGGCTGAGGCCAGGACGTCGCGCAGCCGGTCGACCCCCTGGCCGGCGGTGCTCGACGTCGTGAGGACGTCCACGCCGCGCAGACCGTCGGCCTCGACCAGTCGCTGCAGGTCGCGGCGGCACTGCTCGAGCGCCGCGGGCGGCAGCCGGTCGGCTTGGTTGAGCACCACCACGGTGACGGCGTCGTGCCCGGCCAGGCGCGCGAGGTAGCGGCGGTGCAGCGCGGCGTCGGCGTACTTCTGCGGGTCGGTCACCCACACGAAGACGTCGACCAGCTCGATCAGGCGGTCGACCTCGAGCCGGTGGGCGAGCTCGGTGGAGTCGTGGTCGGGCAGGTCGAGCAGCACCAGTCCGCGCAGCGGGTCACACCGGCCGTCGTCCAGCGCGCTGGAGTGGTCGACCCGGTGACGGGTGGGCACGCCGAGCCACTCGAGCAGCCCGCCGGCGCCGTCCGCGCCCCAGATGCAGGCCGACGCGGTCGACGTGGTCGGACGCCGGGCGCCCACCTCGGCGAGGTCCAACCCGGAGAGCGCGTTGAACAGGCTGGACTTGCCGCTGCCGGTAGCACCGGCCAGCGCGACCACCGTGTGCTCGGCCGAGAGCCGTCGACGCTCGTCGAGCTTGGACAGGACGGTGCGCGCCGCCCTGGCGGCCTCGGGCTCGACCCGGTGGCCGGCGCAGTCCAGGGCCAGACCGAGAGCGTCCGCCCGCGCGGCGACGTCCAGCGTGGCGCGGCGCTTCACCGGGCCGCCTCGACCCGCTCGACTGCGGCGGCGAGCCCCGCAGCGCCCTCGCCCGAGACCGGCAGCCCGTCGAGCACCGCGTCGAGCCGGGCGCGGTCGACCGCGAGGACGGCGACCGACCGGGTCACCAGCTCCTCCCTGGCCTTGGTGGCCAGCGAGCGCACGGCCTGGTCGCCGAACACCGCCTCGAGCAGCCGCTGGGCCAGCACCGCCGTGCCGCCGGCG
>JACMOY010000193.1 GCA_014377795.1 Actinomycetota bacterium
CACCGACGGCCTGGCCCGCTGGGACGGCCTCGGCGAGCAGGTGCCGGCGCAGGGGCACGCGATCCTCTTCGGCCGTTCGATCGCCGCCGTCCTGCCACCGGACCTGCCCGCGGGCCTGGCGCTGATGGTCATGGACGTCTGCGGCGCACCGGCACTGGTGGCCCGCGTCGTGCGCCGGTACGTCGACGCCGGCCACCCGCCGTCCGTCGCCGTGATCGGTGGCGGTGGCAAGTCGGGCTCTCTGTCGCTGGCGGCCGCCCGCCGCGAGGGTGCCACCCGCACCGTCGGGGTCGTCCCCGTGCAGGCCGAGCGGGATGCCCTGCGCGACACCGGGCTGGCAGACGATGTGGCGCTGGCCGACGCCCGCGACCCGGTGGCCCTGGCAGCGGCGGTCGAGCAGGCGCTGGGCGGGCCCGCCGACGTCACCGTCGTCTGCGTCGACGTGCCCGGCTGCGAGCACGGCGCGATCCTGGCCACCGCCGAGGGCGGCACGGTGGTGTTCTTCTCGATGGCCACCTCGTCCAGCGCCGCGGCCCTGGGCGCCGAGGGGCTGGCCGCCGACGTGACCATGCTCGTGGGCAACGGGTACGTGCCCGGGCACGCGCAGTACGCGCTGGACCTGCTGCGGGGCGACGCCGGCGTCCGGGCCCTGTTCGAGGCGCGGCTGGCCCACGAGACACTGCCTGGGTGAGCGTCCTCTACCGCGGTGGCGCGGTCTACTCCCCGGCCGACCCCTTCGCGACCGCCATGCTGGTCTCCGGCGACACCGTCGCGTGGGTGGGCTCGGACGACGCGGCCGCCGGACACGCCCCGCACGCCGACGAGGTCGTCGAGCTCGACGGCGCGCTGGTGACGCCGGCGTTCGTCGACGCGCACGCCCACGTCACCGAGACCGGCCTGGCGCTCACCGGGGTCGACCTGGGGCCGGCGACCAGCCTGGCCGACGCGCTCGCCCGGGTCGAGGCCGCCGGCCGCCGCGGCGGCGGCCGGCCGGTGCTGGGTCACGGCTGGGACGAGCGCGGCTGGCCTGAGCGGCGCCCGCCCACCCGCGCCGAGCTGGACCGGGCGTCGTACGGGGGAGCGGTCTACCTCGCCCGGGTCGACGTGCACTCCGCGGTGGTCAGCAGCGCGCGGGCGCAGGCCGCGGGCCTGCGTGACCTCGAGGGGTGGAGCGAGGACGGCCGGGCCGAGCGGGCGGCCCACCACGCCGCGCGCGACGCCACCCGGTCGCCCATCCCCCCCGGCGCGCGGGCCGACCTGCAGCGCGCCGCCCTGCAGGCCGCCGCCGCCGCCGGGATCGGCAGCCTGCACGAGATGTCGGCACCGCACATCGGCACCGACGACGACCTGCGCGGGCTGCTCGAGCTGGTCGCCGCCGAGCCGCTGCCCGACGTCCTTGCCTACCGCGGTGAGCTGGTGGCCGACGAGCAGGGCGCCCGTGACGTCGTGTCGCGGATCGGCGTCCCGCTGCTCGGGCTGGCGGGCGACCTGTGCGTCGACGGCTCGATCGGCTCGCGGACGGCGGCCCTGCGCGAGCCGTACGCCGACGCCCCCGGGTCACGCGGCCACGCCTATCTCGACGCCGAGCAGGTGCGCGACCACGTCGTCGCCTGCACCAGAGCCGGGCTGCAGGCCGGGTTCCACGTCATCGGGGACGCCGCGGTCGACGCCGTCGTCGAGGGGCTGCAGCTGGCGGCCGACGTCGTGGGCGAGGGGGTGCTGCGCCGGGCGCGGCACCGGCTCGAGCACGTCGAGATGGTTGATACCGAGGCGATCGCAGCGCTGGCCCGGCTGGGGGTGCACGCCAGCGTGCAGCCGGTGTTCGACGCCCGGTGGGGCGGCACGACGTCGATGTACGCCGAGCGGCTCGGGGTCGGGCGCGCCGCGCGGATGAACCCGTTCGCCGCGCTGGCGGCCGCGGGCGTGCCGCTGGCCCTCGGCTCGGACTCGCCGGTGACCCCGTTCGACCCGTGGTCCGCCGTGGGCGCCTGCGCCTTCCACCACACCCCCGAGCAGCGCACCAGCGCGCGGGCCGCGTTCCTCGCGCACACCCGCGGTGGGTGGCGGGCGGCCGGCGTCGACGACGGCGGGGTGCTCGTGCCTGGCGCACCCGCGACGTACGCCGTGTGGGACCGCGCCGACCTTGTGGTGCAGGCCCCGGACGACCGGATCCAGGCCTGGTCGACCGACCCGCGGTCGGGCACCCCCGGCCTGCCCGACGTCTCGCCCGGCACCCCGGCGCCCACCTGCCTGCGCACCGTGGTGCGCGGCGTCCAGGTCTTCCCGCTCTGACCCCGGTCTCCCGCACTTGCTGCGCTAAGTGCCGCTCCGCGTGCGGGGAACGCGACAGTTAGCGCAGCAAGTGCGGGGGGAGGAGGGGGGCTCGGCCGCTCAGGGGGTGGGGGTCTGCGGGGACGCGTTGTAGTCGGTGCAGCGGGTCTGGCCGGTGAGGGCGGCGACGGCGTCCATCACGTCGTCGGTCATCCGGCGGCGGGCCACGGCGCTGGGCAGGCCGGCGTACTCACCGGGCAGCACCGGCGCGGCGAAGCGCACGGTCACCTTGGCCCGTCGCGGACGTCGGGCTCCGACCGGCTGGACGTCGGCCGTGCCGACCAGTCCGGCCGGGACGACCGGCGCGCCGCTGGCCAGGGCCAGCCAGGCGACGCCGGTGCGGCCGCGGTACAGGCGGCCGTCGCGCGACCTGGTGCCCTCGGGGTAGATGCCGAAGCCGTCACCGCGCCGCAGCACACCGAGCGCGAGCTCGAGCGAGGCCATCGCCTCACCGTGGGTGCCGCGCTTGACGGGCACCGCGCCGATCGCCTCGAACCACGCGCGCACCAGCGTGCCGCGCACCCCGCGACCCTCGAAGTACTCGGCCTTGGCCAAGAAGACGACCCGGCGCGGGACGACCAGGGGCAGCACGACGGAGTCGAAGAACGAGACGTGGTTGCTGGCGATGAGCACCGGCCCGGACGCCGGGACGTGCCCGAGCCCCTCGACCCGCGGGTGCCACACCACGCGCACCCACAGGCTCAGCAGGGCACGCACGATCCGAAGGGGCACGCCTCATCCTGACCCACCGGGCCCCTTGCCCCGGTCCATGCCGTCGATCTTCCGGTCGTCCAACCGAATCGACGGAAGGACGGCGGTGCGCTGGTAATCTTTCCCGCATGTCGTCCCGTCGCGCGCCGTTGCTCGACCTCGACCCGCGCACCGTACGGACGGCCCGAGCCCTCGCTCGCAGGGCCGGCGCGCCGGTCGTGAAGCTGGCCCGCACCCACACCACCGTGTCGGTCGAGCGGGCCCTGCTGCGGATGGCCGGGCTGACCGGCGCCGACGCCGAGCGGATCCCCTGGGTCAACCACCTCGTCGACGCGGTGCGCGACCAGGTGGGCATCGAGCACGGGGTGGCGCTGCCGGTCTGGGACGCGCTGGTGCGCGGCGAGGCGCCCGACCTGCTCACCCTGGCCCAGCTGTCGGCCAGCGGATCGGTCACGCTGCGGCTGCCCGAGGGGCGTGACGCCACCCGCGCGGCGGCCGCGGCCCGGCGGGCGGCCGGTGCCGGCGTCCGCACCATCGACCGGCGCCGCGCCGAGCGCGACCGGCTGGTCAAGCGGCTCGGCGACCCGCCGCGCCGGCCGTGGATCTACCTGATCGTCGCGACCGGCGACATCTACGAGGACATCCCGCAGGCCAAGGCGGCGGCCCGCGGCGGTGCCGACGTCATCGCCGTCATCCGCTCGACCGGCCAGAGCCTGCTGGACTACGTGCCCGAGGGCGCGACGCGCGAGGGGTACGCCGGCACCTACGCGACGCAGGAGAACTTCCGGCTGATGCGGGCGGCGCTGGACGAGGTGGGCAAGGAGCTCGGCCGCTACATCCGGCTGACCAACTACGCCTCCGGCCTGTGCATGCCCGAGATCGCCACCCTGGCCGGGCTCGAGCGGCTGGACATGATGCTCAACGACTCGATGTACGGGATCCTGTTCCGCGACATCAACCCCGTCCGCACCTTCGTCGACCAGCGGTTCTCGCGCCAGGTGCACGCGCGCGCCGGCATCATCATCAACACCGGCGAGGACAACTACCTCACGACCGCGGACGCCGTCGAGGCCGCGCACACGGTCACCGTCAGCCAGCTGATGAACGAGTTCTTCGCCAAGGAGGCCGGGCTGGCCAACTGGCAGCTCGGCCTGGGTCACGCGTTCGAGATCAACCCGGACCTGCCCGACAGCTTCCGGCTCGAGCTCGCCCACGCGCTGCTGGCCCGCGAGCTGTTCCCCGACGCCCCGCTGAAGTGGATGCCGCCCACCAAGCACATGACCGGCGACGTGTTCCGCGGCTACCTGCTGGACGGTTTCTTCAACCTCGCCGGGGCGCTGACCGGCCAGAGCATCCTGCTCGTCGGCATGATGACCGAGGCCGTCGTCACCCCGTTCCTGTCCGACCGCGACCTGGCCCTGCAGAACGTCCGCTACGTCATGGACGCCGCGGGCGGGCTCTGCGAGGACTTCCACCCCCCGCGCGACGGGTTCATCCAGACCCGCGCCCGCCAGGTGCTCGCCGAGGCCATCGACCTGCTCGACCGGATCGTCGACGACGGCATGCTGAACGCCATCGGCGACGGCACCTTCGGGCTGATGAAGCGCCCCGCCGACGCCGGCAAGGGCCTGGCCGGGGTCGCGAAGCGGGCTCCCGGCTACGTCAACCCCGCCATCGACCTGCTCGAGGAGGGGGCGACCCGATGAGCGGCGCCATCGTCCGCCCCTACGGCGACACCACCGGTGACGGCATGGTGCAGGTCTCGTTCACCCTGCCGCTGCCGCACGACAAGCGGGCCGAGGGCGCCGCGCTGCAGCTCGCCGAGAAGATGGGCCTGGCCCCGGCGCTGCTCGTCCACGCCAAGGCGATGGGCCCGGACTTCACCTTCTTCGTCGTCTACGGCTCGGTCACCCACCTGGTCGACGTCGACGCCGTCACGGTCGTGCCGCGCGAGTTCCCGCTGCTGTCGGCCAAGGAGGTCAACGCGGCGATCAAGTCCCCGCTGCGCCGCAAGCTCCTGGTCGTCGGGGCCTGCATCGGCACCGACGCCCACACGGTTGGCATCGACGCGATCCTCAACATCAAGGGCTTCGCCGGCGAGAAGGGCCTGGAGTACTACCGCGAGCTGCGGGTGGTCAACCTCGGCGCGCAGGTGCTGGTGCCCGAGCTGGTCGAGCGGGCCCGCGCCGAGCGCGCTGACGCCGTCCTGGTCTCGCAGGTCGTCACCCAGCGCGACGCGCACATCCACAACACCACCCAGATGTCCGCGGCCTTCCGCGAGGCCTACCCGGCCGGCACCGCCCCGCTGCTGGTCGCGGGGGGTCCGCGGTTCGACGAGTCGGCGACCGCGGCCCTGGGCGTCGACCGCGTCTTCGGCAAGGGCACCACCCCCGGCGAGGTGGCATCGTTCCTGGTCCACGCGCTCGCCCCCCTCCCAGCAGCGAGGACCCCATGAGCGACGTCGACCCCCGCCTCGGCCTGACCATCGTCCACCGGCGGTACGTGCCGTTCTCGCACGCCCACTACGCCGGCGACCTCGTCGACGGCGCGTACGGCCTGGGCCTGTTCGGTGACGTCGCCACCGAGATGTGCATCCGCACCGACGGCGACGAGGGCCTGTTCGCGTCGTACTCCGACGTGCAGTTCGTGGCCCCGGTGCGTGCGGGCGACGTCGTGGAGGTGACGGCCACGCTGGTGCGGCTCGGACGACGCAGCCGCGAGCTGCGCTTCGAGGTGCGCGTGGTGTGTCGTGCCCGCGCCGACGCGCCACCCGGGCGGTCCGACGTCCTGGACCCCCCGGTGCTGGCCACCACCGCCACCGGCACCGTCGTCGTCCCGGGCTGAGACCCGCACCGGCGTGTCCGCGCGACACGCCGCGACGGGCGGGTCCGCTCGGTGAACGGCAGGTGACCGGCCGGCGCGCTGACCTGCGCCGATGCGCGTCCTCGCAGGTCAGAGGCTGGTTGACAGCGGTCACGGGGGGGCCGCTAGGTTCATCGATGTCGCCCACGCAGGACGATCGACGTCAGGTGACAGGGGAAGGGTCCGGGGTCAGGGGGTCGCTTTCTGGCCGCCCGAAGCCGTGATCTCCGGACGCGTCCCCGCACCACGAAGACCGGGTTTGACCACGGGTAGGTCCGTGGTGCCTAGTAGACAACTCCCGCCGACCTCGAGGCCATCGAGGTCGCCGGTTGGACCCAACGGCACCACGGGCCTTCGCCCCGCCCGCTCCGCCCCTTGTACCGTGACGTCGTGATGAGCCAGTGACGCGCCGGTGCTGACCCCGACGCGACCGCCCCTGTTGGGCGCGATGGCCGTCGCGGGCCTGGCCGGTGTGCTCAGTCGGCTCGCGTTCCCCGGCCACGACTGGTGGCCGCTGGCCGTTCTGGGCGTGGCCCTGTGGGTCCTGGCCTCATCGGGTCGCAGCTGGCGCGGTGGCGCGCTGGTCGGCTTCGTCTACGGCCTGGCCTTCCTGGTCCCGCTGCTGCACTGGTCCGGCGTCTACGTCGGCACCTTCCCCTGGATGGCGCTGTCGGTGCTGGAGTCCGCGTACTTCGCGGCTCTGGGCGCCGCCCTGCCGCTGGTGCTGCGCCTGCGGGCGCCCGTCGCGGCCACTGCCGTCGCCGCGCTGTGGGTGGGGCAGGAGGCGCTGCGTGACCGGACGCCGTACGGCGGGTTCCCGTGGGGCCGGTTGGCGTTCTCGCAGGCCGACAGCCCCCTCGGCGCCCTCGCCGCGCTGGGCGGAGCGCCCCTGGTGACCTTCGGGGTCGCGCTGACGGGGGCCCTGGTCGCGGTGGCGATGCTGCGGGTGCGGCGGGCGACCGTGACGGCGGTGGGCGGCCTGCTCACTGCGGGGCTGGTCGTGGGGGCCGGCCTGATCGTGCCGCTGCCGACGTCCGGTACGCCGCTGCGCGTCGCAGGGATCCAGGGCAGCGTCCCCAAGGCTGGGCTGGACTTCAACGCCGAGCGGCGAGCCGTGCTCGACAACCACGCCCGGCTGACCCGGAAGCTCGCTGCGGACGTCGGCGCCGGCCGCGCGCCGGCTCCCCAGGTCGTGCTGTGGCCCGAGAACGCGTCTGACCTCGACCCGTACCGCCAGGCCGACGCCCGCCAGGTGATCGACGGCGCGGTGCGGGCGATCGGCGTCCCGACGCTGGTCGGCGCCGTCCTGCTGCGCGACGACGGCAGGCTGACCAACGCCTCGATCGTCTGGGACCCCGTGACCGGGCCCGGCGCCCGGTACGCCAAGCGTCACCCGGTGCCGTTCGGCGAGTACATCCCCAACCGGGCCTTCTTCCGGCGGATCAGCAGCCAGGTCGACCTGGTCTCGCGCGACTTCGCCCCCGGCAGCGCCGTCGGTCAGCTGGACCTGGGGCCGGCCCGCGTCGGCGTCGCCATCTGCTTCGAGGTCGCGTACGACGACCTGGTGCGCGACACGGTGCGCGCCGGCGCCGACCTGCTGGTGGTGCAGACCAACAACGCGACCTTCGGGTACACCGACGAGGCGGTCCAGCAGCTGGCGATGTCGCGGCTGCGGGCGATCGAGCACGGTCGGGCCGTGGCCCACGTCTCGACGGTCGGGGTGAGCGCGCTGATCGCCCCCGACGGCCGGGTGCTCACCAGCACCGGCCTGTTCACCCCCGAGGTGCTCCAGGCGACCCTGCCGCTGCGCACCCGACTCACCCTCAGCGACCGGCTCGGAGCCTGGCCCGAGGCCGCCCTGACCCTGCTCGGACTCGTGCTGCTCGTCGTCTCGGCCCGCACGGGGCGTGGTGCCCGCGGCACTAGGCTCGCAGCCGACCCGGCCAACGCCGTGGGGCTTTTGGCGAGGACGGAGGCTCGGTGAGCGAGATGGTCGACCCGGGCTCGGTGCTGGTGATCATCCCGACGTACAACGAGCTGGAGAACCTGCCGCTGATCGTGGGGCGGGTGCGGGCGTCGGTGCCGGCGGCGCACGTGCTGGTGGTCGATGACGGTTCGCCGGATGGCACGGGGGCGTTGGCGGACCAGATCGCGGCCGGTGATGGTCAGGTGCGGGTGCTGCACCGGAGCGCGAAGCGGGGGTTGGGTGCGGCGTACCTGCAGGCTTTCGGGTGGGGGTTGGAGCGGGGTTTTTCGGTGTTGGTGGAGATGGATGCGGATGGGTCGCACCGGCCTGAGCAGCTGCCGTTGCTGCTGGAGGCGTTGGCGGATGCTGATCTGGTGCTGGGGTCGCGGTGGGTGCCTGGTGGTCGGGTCGAGAACTGGCCGGTGCACCGTCAGCTGCTGAGCCGGGGTGGTAACACGTACACCCGCCTTGCGCTGGGGGTGCCGATCCGGGATGTGACGGGGGGGTACCGGGCGTTTCGCCGTGAGGCGTTGGAGCGGTTGGACCTGGGGGACGTCGCGTCGCAGGGGTACTGCTTCCAGGTGGATCTGGCGTGGCGGGCGGTGCGTCGGGGTCTTCGGGTGGTGGAGGTGCCGATCACGTTCGTCGAGCGTGAGGTCGGGGTGAGCAAGATGAGCGGGTCGATCGTGCGCGAGTCGTTGTGGCGGGTGTCGGTGTGGGGGGCGGCGCACCGGGCGGCCCAGGTCCGAGCGGCACTGCGGCGCCGACGTCCGGCCGGGACCACGCGGTGACCCGACGCCGGCACAGCCGCGCGCTGACCATCCTGGTCGTGGCGCTGCTCGTCGTGCCCACCCTCGAGATCGCGGTGATCATCGGCGTCGGGCGCAGCATCGGCGGCTGGCCGACCCTGGCCCTGCTGCTGGTCGAGTCGGCTCTGGGTGCCGTGCTGATCCGCCGCGAGGGGGCCCGAGCCTGGCACGCCCTGCAGGTGGCCCTGTCGTCCGGGCGGATGCCGGCCGGTGAGCTGTCGGACGCCGCGCTCGTCCTCGTCGGCGGCACCCTGCTGCTGACGCCGGGGTTCCTCACCGACCTGGTCGGGTTCTTCTTCGTCCTACCGATCACCCGACCCCTGGCCCGACGGGCGCTGGCCCGGGTCATCGAGCGCCGGCTGCTCGGCGGTTTCGCCCCGTGGCGCGGCCAGGTGGTGCCGGGCTCGGTCATCGACCCGCCCCCGCCCGCTCCGGGTCCGGGTCCCCGGGACGGGGACGGGCGCGGGCCCCCCCCCCCCCGCGGGCCGCGGGGGGGGGG
>JACMOY010000194.1 GCA_014377795.1 Actinomycetota bacterium
CCGCGGCCGAGACGCTGCGCCGGCTGCTCGTGCCCCGCGACCTGGACGACGACCGTGACGTGATCATGGAGGTCAAGGCCGGGGAGGGCGGCGAGGTGTCGGTGCTGTTCGCGGCCGACCTGGTGCGCATGTACCTGCGCTTCGCCGAGCGCCACGGCTGGAGCACCCAGGTGCTGGACTCGACCGGGTCCGCCCTCGGCGGCTACAAGGACGTGTCCATCGCCCTGAAGTCGCGCGGGACGCCGGCGCCGGGCCACGGGGTCTGGTCGCGGTTGAAGTACGAGGGTGGCGTGCACCGGGTGCAGCGGGTGCCGGTGACCGAGTCGCAGGGCCGGATCCACACCTCGGCAGCGGGCGTCCTGGTGATGCCCGAGCCGGACGAGGAGGTCGCCCTCGAGATCGGCCCGAACGACCTGCGGATCGACGTGTTCCGCTCGTCGGGCCCCGGCGGCCAGAGCGTCAACACGACCGACTCGGCGGTGCGCATCACCCACCTGCCGACCGGCACCGTCGTGTCCTGCCAGAACGAGAAGTCCCAGCTGCAGAACCGCGAGCAGGCGATGCGCATCCTGCGTGCCCGGCTGCACGCGCTGGCCCAGGAGCAGGCCGACGCCGAGGCCTCCGCCGCCCGCCGCAGCCAGGTGCGCAGCGTCGACCGCTCCGAGCGCATCCGCACGTACAACTATGCCGAGAACCGGATCAACGACCACCGCACCGGCTACAAGTCCTACAACCTGGACGCGGTGCTGGACGGTGACCTGGACGCCGTCGTCGACTCTGCCGTGGACGCCGTCGAGTCGGCCCAGCTGGCGGCGATGGGCGAGGCGTGAGCGACCTCGGCGCAGCGTTGCGGACGGCGACCGCCCGGCTCACCGCGGCCGGGGTGCCGAGCGCGCGCCACGACGCCGAGTCGCTCGCGGCCCACGTGCTGGGCCTGACCCGCGCGCAGGTCGCGACCGCGGCGGCGCGCGGCGACGACGTCGAGCTGGGGATGGCGTTCGCCGACCTCGTCGACGAGCGGGCGCGCCGGGTGCCGCTGCAGCACCTGGTCGGCACCGCGCCGTTCCGCGACCTGGTGCTGGACGTCGGCCCCGGGGTGTTCGTCCCACGGCCCGAGACCGAGTCGGTGGCCGGGCCGGTCGTGGGCGGGGCGCGCCGGCTGATGGCCCGGGGCCACACCCCGCTGGTGCTCGACCTGTGCACCGGCTCGGGCGCCATCGCGCTGGCCGTGGCGACCGAGGTGCCCGGCGCCGACGTCCGCGCGGTCGAGCTGTCACCCGAGGCGCACGCCTGGGCGGCCCGCAACGTCGCCCGGCTCGCCCCCGGCACCGACCTGCACCTCGGCGACGCCGCCACGGCGTTCGCCGACCTGGACGGCACGGTCGACGTCGTGGTCAGCAACCCGCCGTACGTGCCGCCCGGCTCCGTCCCGGTCGACCCCGAGGTGCGCGACCACGACCCCGAGGTGGCGCTGTACGGCGGGGGCCCGGACGGCCTGGCCGTGCCACGCCAGGTGGTCGTGGCGGCGGCCCGGCTGCTGCGGGCCGGCGGGCTGCTCGTGGTCGAGCACGCCGACGTCCAGCAGCCGGCGCTGCTGCGAGCGCTCGCGACGTCGGGGGAGTGGGTGCACGCGCAGGGCCACCGCGACCTGACCGGGCGCCCGCGCTTCGTCACCGCGCGCCGCGCTTCGTCACCGC
>JACMOY010000195.1 GCA_014377795.1 Actinomycetota bacterium
ACTCGTGCCCGTACGCCGTCACCCCCTTGACCACGACAGCGCGGATGACCGCGTTCAACCCGGGGCAGTCCCCGCCACCTGTGAGTACACCGATGCGCATGCGCTGACCCTAGTGGCGCGCGAGGTGCACGCAGGCGCGCGATCTCAGTGCGGCCACGGCAGCGGCGCCTGGCCGGCCGCCTGCCGCTCGAACTCACCCACGAACCAGTGCCGGAAGGCGACCAGGTCGGGCGGGGTCTCCAGGGTCAGCAGGTACTGGCCCTCGCGGCAGAAGTCGTCCGCCTCGTCCAGCGCCCGGCCCAGGTGCCGCACCGGTTCGAGCGCCTGGAGCGGGAAGACGTACACCAGGTCGACGCGCAGCTCACCCCGCTCGATGGCGGCGTCACGATCGGCCCTCGGCAGCTCGGACATCCCCTCGTACGTCGTCGTCAGCTCGTCGACCAGCGCCACCAGGCGAGCCGGGGTCCGCATTCTCGCCGGGTCGACGTCGCTCGACCTGCTGATGAGCACGAACTCGCGCAGCAGGTCGTCGGCGTGCTCCTGAGCCCGCAGGAACAGGTCGAGCGGGTAGTTGAGCAACCGCACCTCGATGTCGCCGCTCACGGCGCCGACACCGTTCCCGCCCCCGTGGGGACCACGAGCTCGAACCACACCGTCTTGCCGTCCGCTTCCGTCTGCACGCCGCTGTCACTGGCCAGCGCGCGGACGATCCGCATGCCTCGACCGGTCGCGGCCAGGTCGGAGTACCGCATCGTCCGCGGCGGCCGCCTGCTGCCGTCGTGCACGCCGACCCGCAGCAGGGTGACCGTCGCGGTCGAGCGCAACCCCAGGCGCACCACCAGATCGGTACGGGCGTGCAGCACCACGTTGGTCACCAGCTCACTGACCATCAGCTCGGCGTTGGCGCTGAGCGAGCCGAGCGACCACTGCTCCAGGGTGCTGCGCACGAAGCGGCGTGCCACCCGGGCGCTGGACGCCTGTGCGGCCAGTGAGATCTCGGCCCAGCTCACGGCAGGCCCGCCCCGAGCACGGCGCGGACCGTCGAGTTGATCACCTGCACGATCGGCACGGTAGCCGGGCGCGCGCCCACGTGCACCGCCGTGACGCGCACCACGCCGGTCGGCTCAGCCGATCGCGGCGGCCGGCGGTTCGCCGTCCTGGCCGTCGGTCTCGTCCTCGGGGTCGCCGGGCAGCACCACGGTGCGGCCGCGCTTGGCGGCGGCGATGCGCTCCTTCATGTCAGCGGCGTACACGTCGACGTACTCCTGGCCGGACAGCTGCATCAGCTCGTACATGATCTCGTCGGTGATCGCGCGGAGCACGAAGCGGTCGTCCTCCATCCCCTCGTAGCGGCTGAAGTCCAGCGCCTTCCCGATCCGCACGCCGACCCGGGTGACCGTCGGGATCCGGTGGCCGATCGGCTGCGCCTTCTCGGTGTCGACCATCGCGACGGGCAGCACCGGGACGCCTGCCTGCAGGGCCATCCGCGCCAACCCGGTCTTGCCGCGGTACAGACGGGCGTCGGGTGAGCGGGTGCCCTCGGGATAGATGCCGAGCAGGTCGCCCCGGCGCAGCACCCGCAACCCGGTGCGGATCGCGGCCTCGCTGGCCCGGCCCCCCGCCCGGTCGACGGGCAGCTGGTCGGCGAGCTTGAAGAACGCGGCGGTCAGCCGGCCCTTGGGCCCGCGCCCGGTGAAGTAGTCCGCCTTGGCGAGGAAGGTGATCTTCCGCTCGACGACCAGCGGCAGGAAGATCGAGTCCGAGAACGAGAGGTGGTTGCTGGCCAGGATCGCCCCACCGGCTGTCGGGACGTGCTCCAGACCGGTCACCCAGGGCCGGAAGACCAATCGCAGCAGCGGGCCGAGCACGATGGTCTTGAGCACCCAGTAGAACACCGCGCGCACCCCTCACCTCGGAACCTGGACGAACTG
The DNA here is from genome assembly GCA_014377795.1 of Actinomycetota bacterium. Classification (GTDB taxonomy): domain Bacteria; phylum Actinomycetota; class Actinomycetes; order Actinomycetales; family Angustibacteraceae; genus JACMOY01. The sequence goes on from JACMOY010000195.1 coordinate 1,932, forward strand.
TAGGGCACCCCTCGACCACCGGCCCGCCGCCGTGGAACGATGGACCGGCCCGGTGACGACCGGGGCCGTCCAAGGAGGATCCGTGCCCGTCATGCCCGGCGCCGAGCCGTACGCCCACGATGGTGGGGACGTCGGCGTGCTGCTGTGCCACGGCTTCACCGGGACGCCGCAGAGCCTGCGTCCGTGGGCCGAGCGACTGGCCGGCGAGGGCCTGTCCGTGCGCCTGCCGCTGCTGCCCGGCCACGGCACCGCCTGGCCGGACCTGAACCTCACCGGCTGGCAGGACTGGTACGACGCGGCGCAGCGCTCCCTGGACGAGCTGACCGCCCGCTGTCGGGCCGTCGTCGTGGGTGGGCTGTCGATGGGCGGAGCGATCGCGGCCCGGCTGGCCGCCGAGCGTCCGGCCGACGTCGCGGGTCTGGTGCTGGTCAACCCCGCCTTCGTCTCCGACGACGTCCGGCTGCGCGCCCTGCCCGTGATCAAGCACCTCCTGCCCTCACTGCCGGGCATCGCGAGCGACATCGCTCGGCCCGGCGTCACCGAGCTCGCCTACGACCGCACTCCGCTCAAGGCGCTGCACTCGTTCGTCAGCTCGTGGGACGAGACCATCCGGGCGCTGGCCGGCGTCACCGCGCCGCTGCTGCTGCTGCACTCGCGCGTCGACCACGTGGTGCCCCCGCGCAGCTCGGCGCTGCTGCTGTCGCGGGTGTCGAGCAAGGACGTCACCGAGGTCGTCCTGGAGAACAGCTTCCACGTCGCGACGCTGGACGAGGACCGCGACCTGATCGAGAAGGCCTCGCTGGAGTTCATCGCCCGGGTGAGCGCCGGATGAGCCCGCTCCCTGACCGCGACCGGCCCGACGAGGACGTCGACGCCGAGTTCCTGAGGATCATCGCCGGCTGGGACGACACGCCTACGCTCGTGGCCGGCCCCGCCCCGACTGACGTCGCGCCGCCCGCACCGGCGCCGACCACACCGACGATGCCGACACCGCCCGTCTTCGCACCGCCGCCCGACTTCGCACCGACACCCGGCCCGCGCGACCACACGCCGCCGGAGGAGCCGGACGAGGGCTACGTGCCCCCCGACCCGCCACCGCTGCCCCGCGGCGACGTGGTCGGCGTCCTGGCGTGGGCCGCGGTGCTGCTCGGTCCCCTGTTCCTGCTCATGGCCGGGCTGTTCTGGCGCGAGGCGAGCCCGCTGTGGCTGGGGCTGGCGGTCGTCGCCTTCGTCGGCGGCTTCGTCGCGCTGGTGATGCGGTTGCCCTCGCACCGTGACGTGGACGACGACGACGACGGCGCGAGGTTGTGACCCCGCCGGTCAGCGACACGGTCGAGATCCGCGGGCACCTGCTCGACTCCGGCGTCCTGTCGCGCTGCGTCGACGACGTCCGCTCGCTGGGCGGCGACTACGTCATCGAGCGCTTCGACGTCGGCAAGGACCACGACGACGAGTCGTACGCCCGGATCCGGGTGAGCGCGCCGAGCGAGCCCGACCTGGCCTCGATGCTGATGCGGCTGAACTCCTACGGGGTCAACCTGACCGACCCCGGCGAGCCGGTCCTGCGGGACGTCGCCACCGACGGGGTGTTCCCGCTGGACTTCTACTCGACGACCAACCTCGACACCCAGGTGCGCCTCGGCGGCCGGTGGGTCGAGGTGCAGCAGCCCGAGATGGACTGCGGTCTGCTCGTCGGCGGCGGCCCCGGTGAGCGCTGGGTGCGCACGGTGCCGGTCAGCGACGTGCGGGCGGGCGACACCGTGGTGTGCGGCGCGTCCGGGGTGCGCGTGACGCAGCAGGCGGTGCCCTCGGACGGCGACCAGACGTTCGAGTTCATGAACTCCCAGGTGTCCAGCGAGAAGCCGCAGGCCCTGCTGGTGCGCCAGATCGCCCAGGAGCTGCGCGACACCAAGGCGGCCGGTCGCAAGGTGCTGTGGGTGGCCGGCCCGGCGGTGGTCCACACCGGCGCTGCCCCGGCCATGGTCGCCCTGGTCGAGGCCGGGTTCGTCGACGTGCTGTTCGGCGGCAACGCCGTCGCCACCCACGACATCGAGTCGTGCCTGTACGGCACCTCCCTCGGCGTCGACCTGTCCAAGGGCCGGGGGGTGGAGCACGGCCACGAGCACCACATCCGGGCGATCAACCGGGTGCGCGCGGCCGGCTCGATCGCCGCGGCGGTCGAGCAGGGCGTGGTCACCAGCGGAGTCATGCACGCCCTGGTGCGCGGCGGCAAGCGCTTCGTCCTCGTCGGCTCGGTGCGCGACGACGGCCCCCTGCCCGACGTGATCACCGACGTGATCGAGGGTCAGCGGGCCATGCGCGCCGAGCTCACCGACGTCGGCTTCGCGATCATGGTGCCCACCATGCTGCACCCGATCCCCACCGGCAACCTGCTGCCGGCCTCGGTGCCGCTGGTCTGCGTCGACATCAACCCGGCCACGGTCACCAAGCTGGCCGCCCGGGGGTCGGCCCAGGCGGTCGGCATCGTCACCGACATCGGCCTGTTCCTGGAGCAGCTGGCCCGCGAGCTGATCCCGGGCTTCGCCTCCGCCTGACCGGCGCTCCCCCG
>JACMOY010000196.1 GCA_014377795.1 Actinomycetota bacterium
ACGGTGCAGCGCCTGAGGTCTCTGGTCGCGCGGCCCGGGACGGTGGTGCTGTCTGCGCTGCTGGCCACCGGCGCCGTGGCGACGGCAGCGCCGGCGCGTGCAGCCACCACCGACGTCGTCGAGCAGTCGTCGCGGCTGCCCGTCGGGGCCGAGGCGGACGGCGCGCCCGGCGACCTCGACGTGTCGGTCTTCACCTCGCACGGCGCGACCGGACGTCACCCCGCAGTGGTTCTTGCACACGGGTTCGGGGGCAGCAAGGTCGACTCGGCGGTATGGGCTCGACGGCTCGCACGCGCCGGGTACGTCGCGGTCACCTACACCGCGCGCGGCTTCGGCGCGTCCGGCGGGTTGATCCACCTCGACGCCCCGGCGTACGAGGTGGCCGACGCCGCGAAGGTCGTCGACCTGCTTGCCGCGCGGCCCGACGTCCTGCTCGACGCGCCCGGTGACCCCCGCGTCGGCGTCGCCGGTGGCTCGTACGGCGGTGCGCTGGCCCTGCTGCTGGCCGGGACCGACCGTCGGGTCGACGCCGCCGTGCCGGCGATCACCTGGAACGACCTGGGGCAGGCGCTCCTTCCCCAGTCCGCACTCACACCCGTGCCCGGCGTCTTCAAGCAGCGCTGGGCGTCGCTGTTCTTCGCGTCGGGCGCGGGGTCGACGCCCGGTGTCTGCGGCCGGTTCGCCCCGGACGTCTGCGCCGCGTACACGGCCACGGCCACGATCGGCCGCCCGACGGGCGCGATCCTGGCGCTGCTGAAGGCTTCCAGCCCGCAGTCGGTGCTCGCGGACGTGCGCGCCCCGACCCTGCTGGTGCAGGGCGAGCAGGACTCGCTGTTCGGTCTGGACCAGGCCGACGCCAACGCCCGGGGGATCGCCGCCACCGGCACGCCAGTGGGCGTGCGCTGGCTCGAGGGCGGGCACGACGCCACCGGCGCCGACGCAGCGTCGCTGGGTGGTCTGCAGGACGAGGCCCTGACCTGGTTCGGCCGCTACCTCGCCCGCGACGGCTCGCCGTCCGACACCACGTTCCGGTACGCCGTGCCGCCCGCGAGCACCCTCGGCGACCAGCCCGCCGAGCAGCGGGTGGCGCCCGCCTACCCGGGCCTGGGCACCCGGGCTGGGTTCTCCCGGCGCCCGATGGCGCTGCAGGGCCTCACCCAGACGCTCATCTCGCCGCCCGGCGGCAGCCCGGCGGCGGTGACCGGCCTGCCCGGCACGGGCGCTGTGCTGGCGACGGCCGGCGGCACCGGTGCCCTACGGGCGCTCGGTGTCCTGCGGGGGCAGTCGGCCGTCTTCACCTCGGCTCCGCTGCAGCGCCCGGTGACGGTCGTGGGTTCGTCGAGGGTGCGCCTGCAGGTCGCGTCGACGACCACCGACGCCACGCTGTTCGTCGGGCTCTGGGACGTCGCAGCCAGTGGGGCCGTTCTGCCGCAACAGCTCGTGGCCCCGGTGCGGCTCGAGGGGCTGACGGCGGGCCGGCCGGTCGAGGTCGACGTGGCGCTGCCGTGGGTGGTGCGGACGGTCGCCCAGGGCCACCGGCTGCAGGTCGTCGTGTCGAGCACCGACCAGGCGTACGCCGTGCCCCGCGACTCCCGCGGCTACACCGTCGCGCTGGTCGGCGCGACGGTCGCCGTCCCCACCGTGTCGAGCGTCCTCGACACCTCGGGCACGACCCTGGCCCCCGTCGGCCTGGTTGTGGCCCTCGGGCTGCTGCTGCTCGCGCTGGTCGGCTGGTTGCTGTGGCGTCGCCGCGGCCGGCGCCGGGTGCACCGGGACGACACGCTCGCGGCGGTGCCGCTGGTGGTGTCCGGGCTGGTGAAGACCTACCGCGACGGTCAGCGGGCGGTCGACGACGTCTCGTGGCGGGCCGAGCAGGGCCAGGTGGTCGGCCTGCTCGGCCCGAACGGGGCCGGGAAGACGACCACGCTGCGGATGGTCGTCGGGCTGATCCGCCCGGACGCCGGGTCGGTGCACGTGCTCGGCTGGCCCGTCACCCCGGGCGCTGCCGTGCTCGGCGACGTCGGGGTGTTCATCGAGGGACCGGGGTTCCTGCCGCACCTGACCGGACGGCAGAACCTGGCGGCGTACTGGGCGGCTACCGGCCGGCCGCCGGGCGAGGCCCACCTGGACGAGGCGCTCGCCATCGCGGGCCTCGGTAGCGCTGTCGACCGCCGGACCCGCGCGTACAGCCAGGGCATGCGGCAGCGGCTGGGGATCGCCCAGGCCATGCTCGGCCTGCCACCGCTGCTGCTGCTCGACGAGCCGACCAACGGGCTCGACCCGCCGCAGATCCTGGCGATGCGTCAGGTGCTGCGCGACTACGCCGCCACCGGCCGGACCGTCGTGGTGTCCAGCCACCTGCTCGGCGAGGTCGAGCAGACCTGCTCGCACGTCGTGGTGATGCACCAGGGCCGGGTGGTCACCACGGGTTCGGTCGAGTCGCTGACCGGCGGCGCCGCAGGACGGGGACTCGAGGAGGTCTTCATGCAGCTGGTGGGGTCCGCGTGAGCTCGCCCCTGCCGCTGCGCGCCGAGGTGGTGCGCCAGCTGCGGCGCCGGCGCACCCAGGTGTCGTTCGGGTTGGTGATCGCGCTGCCGCTGCTGCTGGTGGGGGCCTTCGCCCTCGGCTCACAGGACGGCTCGGCGAACGCCGCGCCGACCTTCGTCGACCTGGCGCAGACCGGCGGGGCCAACCTGGCGGTCTTCGCGCTGTTCGCGTCGGTGTCGTTCCTGCTCGTCGTGCTGGTGGCGCTGTTCACCGGCGACCCCGTGCCGTCCGAGGCCAGCTGGTCGACGTTGCGCTACCTGCTGGCCGCACCGGTGCCCCGCGGGCGGCTGCTGCGCAGCAAGCTGATCGTGGGGGCCGGCACCTGCCTGCTCGCCCTGGTGGCGCTCCCGGTGTGGTCGGTGCTGGTGGGCGGGATCGCGTACGGATGGGCGCCTTACTCGTCGCCGACCGGCGACACGCTCACGTGGGGTGTCTTCGTCCTGCGGCTGGTCGTGGTCGTGGGGGCGGTCGCCAGCAACCTGCTGTTCGTGGCCGCGCTCGCGTTCGTCATCGGCGTCTACACCGACGCGCCGCTCGCGGCGGTCGGCGGTGCGGTCATGGTCACGATCGTGTCGGCGATCCCCGACACGATCACGGCGCTGGGTGACCTGCGCGTGGCGCTTCCCACGCACTACCAGTTCGCCTGGGCGGACGCTCTCGCGCCGACCCTGCAGTGGGGTCAGATCACCCGCGGCGCCCTGTGGTCGCTGGTCTACGCGGTCGTGCTGCTGGCGCTGGCGTGGCGGCACTTCGAGCGCAAGGACGTGCTGAGCTGATCGTCGTGCTGAGCTAGGTTCGTCCCGTGAGCCCACTGCCGCCCTACGCCGTCGTGGGGTTCGTGGTGCTCGCCGGGGTCGCGCTGTTCGTCGCCGGCACCCAGGGCACCCGCCTGCTGCGGCCGACCGCGCCGACCCGCGACAAGCTGCTCACCTACGAGTCCGGCGTCGACCCGGTCGGTGAGGGCTGGGCGCAGACGAACGTGCGCTATTACCTGTACGCCTACCTGTACGTCGTCTTCGCCGTCGACGCGATGTACCTGCTGCCGTGGGCCACCGTCCTCACCCTGCCCGGTTTCGGTTGGCGCACCCTGGCCGAGATGGGTGTGTTCATCGGCGTCCTGGCGATCGGCCTCGCACACGCGTGGCGCCGCGGCGTCCTGCGCTGGGTCTGAGCTGCGCCGGACGCGCCAGGATCGGCGTGGTTGTCGGGAAGGTCGGTCTTCCCTCAGGCTTCCACGGTGTCCACACAGGAGGAGTTCACCCGCGAGCTGGCGGCTGCCGCGCGGGGGATGCAGGACGAGGACAGCAGCCGGCAGGCGATGGTGCGGGCGGCGGGTGCCTTCGGTTCGACGCTCGCGCAGTGCAGCGGCAGTGGCGATACGAAGGACGCTGGCGAGACCGGCTGTCGAGCGTCGCGCTGAACCTCGCGATCGTCGCGGACGGTGACCCGATCGCGGTGAGTCCTGCTCTGAGCGGCGCAGATGGTGGTCGGGCTGCTGATCGTCCGCCGCGCCGAGGTCAGCGAGGATGTCGACACATCGGGGAGTCACCCGGACCCCACCCTGAGGTGACCCGGAATCCACCTCGGGGTGGTGGTCGCGGGCGCCCGGGGTTCAGCCGACCACGGTGATCGAGTAACCACCGGCCTCCCGGCCCTCAGGTTCGGTGTGCGAGAACCGCAGCAGGTGCGCGAAGGGGCCGCCCTCCGCCACCGCCCCGGCCAGGTCACGCGCATCGAGGCCGTCGAGGC
>JACMOY010000197.1 GCA_014377795.1 Actinomycetota bacterium
GCCGCGGTGCGCCCAGGCCGGCCGGTTGCCGCCCGCGGACCGCGAGCAGCGCCCCGGTGCTCGAGGTGAGGAACGGGATCAGCAGGTTCGCCGCGACCTTCATGCCGACCCGCTCATCGGCCAGTCCGGCCAGGACGACGTCTCCCTGGTTGACAACGCTGAGCACGGTGCCGACGACGACGGCCACGGGGCTGCACGTGCGCACCGTCGCGCCGCGCAGCACCTGCGCCACGGCATCGCGTGGGCGGGTCCACGGCTGTAGCCGAGGGAGGGGCACGAAGACTCCTGCGTCTGTCGCTGTCGGATAAGGGATGGCGCGTCCAGGCTGCCCGATGCGGTCCGGGGACACCGCTGCACTGGCAGCCAGGGATGCCGTGTCAGTACGGGCGCTGCGCGTACTGCGGCGCACGGCCGGTGCCGCCGTCGACGCCGGGCCGGTCTGGCGGTGCCGCGGGCACACCAGTGTCGAAGCCGACCGTCGGGTCGGGCGGGGTGTCCTCGAGCATCGTCAGGTGGCGCTCGGCGTCCAGCGCTGCGGCGCAGCCGGTGCCGGCGGCGGTGATGGCCTGGCGGTAGCGGTGGTCGACCAGGTCGCCGGCAGCGAACACGCCCGCGACGTTCGTGGCGGTGGTACTCGGTTCGACCAGGACGTGTCCGTCGTCGTCGAGCTCGACCTGGCCCTTGACGAGTTCGGAGCGTGGGTCGTGGCCGACGGCGATGAACAGGCCGGTCGCCGGCAGCAGCTTCTCCTCGCCGGTCACGCGGTTGCGCAGCCGTACCGCCTCCAGCTTGTCGGTGCCGACGGCCTCGAGGACCTCGGTGTCCCACTCGAAGCGGATCTTGTCGTTGCTGAACGCGCGCTGCTGCATGACCTTGCTGGCGCGCAGGGTGTCGCGACGGTGGACCATGGTGACCGAGCGGGCGAAGCGGGTGAGGAAGGTGGCCTCCTCGACGGCGGTGTCGCCGCCGCCGACCACGACGACGTCCTGGTCGCGGAAGAAGAACCCGTCGCAGGTCGCGCACCACGAGACGCCGCGTCCTGACAGGGCCGTCTCACCGGGGATGTCGAGGTTGCGGTAGGCCGAGCCCATCGCGAGCAGGACGGTCTTGGCGTAGTAGGTGGTGTCGCCGACGGTGACCGCCTTCGGGTCGGACGTCAGGTCCATCTCGGTGACGTCGTCGGTGACCAGCTGGGCGCCGAAGCGCTCGGCCTGCTTGCGCAGGTCGTCCATGAGCTGCGGCCCCATCACGCCGTCGGGGAAGCCGGGGTAGTTCTCCACGTCGGTGGTGTTCATCAACGCGCCGCCGGCCGTGACCGAACCCTCGAACACCAGCGGGACCAGCGCGGCCCGGGCCAGGTAGATCGCGGCCGTGTACCCCGAGGGTCCCGAGCCGACCACGATGGCGTCGTGCACCACCTGCTGGTCCTGGATCAGGTCGGTACCGGTCTGCTCGGTCTGTGGAGCGCTCACTGCTGGCCTCTCGTCGGCGGGTGTGCACAGTCGTGAACGCCCTCCCGGCGGGACGGGATTCCCCCGGGTGGTGGCAGGCTCCCACCCGTGACGACGACCGCCGCCCCCGCCCCACCGGGCTCGCGCTGCGCCGCCCACCCCCTGCGCCGGGCGGTCGACCGGTGCCCGGTCTGCGCCCGGACCCGCTGCGCCGGCGACGCGCAGGGCCCGGGGTGCCCGGCCTGCGGCGGCACCGGTCGCCTCGAGCGCGGGGCGGTCCGCCCGGCGTCGGTGCTCGAGCGCTCCGTGCGCGGCGCGCTCGCGGCCGCGGCCGCTGCCCTGGTCGGCGGCGTGGTCGCGGCGCAGTACGTCGGGGCGGAGCTGTTCGCCTACCTCACCCCCTTCGTCGTCGGGGTCCTGGTCGCTGCCGCGGCGCAGGCGGCCGCCGGCGGGAGCCGCACCGGGCCGGCCGTGCGCCGGCTGCGGCTGGTGGCCGGGACGTACGCCGTGCTCGGGACGGCGCTGGGGTTCGTGCTGGAGCAGAGCGAGGGCGTGTTCGCGGCCGCGTCGCTGCTGCCGTACGCCGCAGCCGTGCTCGGGGTGCTGCTGTGGACCCTGCCGCCCAAGCGCCGGTGAGGGCCCGCCGGCGGACTACGGGCGGGGCACCCGGGTGAAGAACAGCAGGTCGTCGTCGGCCCGCGAGCACGCGGGGCCGACCACGAACACCGACAGCCGGGCCGGGTCGGGGTCGGCGAGCACGACGGCGAGCGCGGGCTGCCCCCGGTAGGTCGCGTA
>JACMOY010000018.1 GCA_014377795.1 Actinomycetota bacterium
CCGCGCGGACGTACCCGAAGCCGGTGGCGGCGAAGGTCGGCGTGATACCCACGGTGACCAGCCGGCCAGTGCGGGCCACGGCCACCGCCTCGGCCACGGCGGCGGCGAACACGGCCTGGTCGCCGATCACGTGGTCGGCGGCGAACGAGCCGATCACCGCGTCCGGGTCACGACGGGCCACCAGCGCGGCAGCGAGGCCGATGGCGGCCGTGGAGTCGCGCGGCGAGGGCTCGACGAGCAGGTCCGCCTCGGCCAGGCCCGGCAGCTGACGGGCGACCGCCGCAGCGTGCGAGGTGCCGGTGACGACGAGCACCGCGTCGGCCAGCGGCGCCAGGCGCTGCCAGGTGCTCTGCAGCAGCGTGGCGCCCGTGCCGGTGAGGTCGTGCAGGAACTTGGGGTGGCCGGCCCGCGACAACGGCCACAGTCGCGTGCCCGCGCCACCGGCCGGGACGACCGCATAGAAGCCTGGGTTGCTCATCGCGGCGACTGTAGCGGCCGGCCGACGTCCCCGACCGGACGCGAGATCGTCACCTGCCGTCCACGGCGCGGCCCCCCGCCCGACGTCCGCCACCCCCACCGTGGGCCCATGCGGGTCGCCGTTGTCACGGAGTCGTTCCTGCCCAGTGTCAACGGGGTGGCGGGCAGCGTGTGCCGGGTGCTCGACCACCTGCGCCTGCGGGGGCACGACGCGATGCTCATCTGCCCCGCGCCGGCGCCCACGACGTACGCGGGGTTCCCGGTGCACGCGGTCGCGGGCTTCAGCTACCGCCAGTTCGCGGTGGGGGTGCCCACCCCGGACCTGCGTCCACGCCTCGCGGCGTTCGCCCCCGACGTCGTGCACGCGGCCTCCCCGTTCGTGCTCGGCGCCGCCGGGGTGTTCGCCGCCGCCCGGCTCGGCGTGCCCTCGGTGGCGGTGTTCCAGACCGACGTCGCCGGGTTCGCGCGCACCCACGGCCTGGGCCTGGCCCACCGGGCCGCGTGGGGGTGGATCCGGCGGGTGCACGCTGCGGCCGACCTGACCCTGGCCCCCTCGCGGACGGCGGTCGACGACCTGCTCGCCCACGGCGTGCCACGCGTGCGCCGCTGGGGTCGCGGCGTCGACGGCGCGCTGTTCGACCCGGCCTGGCGCGCGGATCGCGGCGCACTGGCCCTGCGCGCCGCGCTCGCCCCGCAGGGCCAGGTGCTCGTGGGCTACGTGGGCCGGCTCTCGCCCGAGAAGCGGGTCGAGCGCCTGACCCGGCTGGCCGGCGTCCCGGGCTCGCGCCTGGTGGTGGTGGGCGCGGGTCCGTCGTCCGGGTCGGTGACACGGGCCCTCCGGGGCACGGACGCGGTCCTGCTGGGTCGCCGCGAGGGCGAGGACCTGGCCCGCGCGTACGCCTGCCTCGACCTCTTCGTCCACACCGGCACCGACGAGACGTTCGGGCAGACGGTGCAGGAGGCCATGTCGTGCGGCCTGCCGGTGGTCGCCCCGGCCAGCGGTGGCCCGCTCGACCTGGTGCAGGACGGCGTCACCGGGCTGCTGCACCCGCCCGACGGCAGCGGCGCCCGCGTGGCCGTCGAGCGACTGGTGGCCGACGCCGGGTTGCGCGCCCGCCTCGGCGCTGCCGGACGTCGGCGGGTGGCCGGCCGCACCTGGCAGGCCCTGGGCGACGAGCTGCTCGCCCACTACGGTGCCGTCGTCGCGTCCCGAGCCGGCGTCGCCGCCTGAGTCACCCGCCCCACCCCGGGTGCGACCACGACGCACCCCGGTGGTCGCCAGCGGCGGGTCGGGAAGCGGGGCAGGGGGCGCGGGGGGAAGTGCCGGGTGGTGAGGGATGGGTCACACGACCGCGCCGGGGATCGCGGGGGGACCATCGACGTCGTTACGCTGGTCGCGACCCAGGTGGCGAGGCGAAGGGACGGCTCAAGTGCTCCAGGCACCAGCAGGCACGCTGTACCGCGGCCGTGAGGGCATGTGGTCGTGGGTGGCCCACCGGGTGACCGGCATGCTCATCTTCGTCTTCCTCTTCGCGCACGTGCTCGACACTGCTCTCGTGCGGGTGTCCCCCGAGGCGTACAACACCGTCATCAGCTCCTACAAGAACCCGATCGTCGGACTCGGCGAGGCCGGGCTGGTGGCTGCGGTGATCTTCCACGCGTTCAACGGGGTGCGGGTCATGCTGGTCGACTTCTGGTCGCAGGGCCCGCGCTACCAGCGCCAGATGCTGTGGGTCGTCGTCGGGCTGTGGGTCGTGCTCTTCGTGCCGTTCCTCGTCCGCCACCTGATGCACGTCTTCGCCTGAGCACCAGCAGACCGAGCAGGGAGCGCACATGTCGACCATCGAGGCCCCACGGACCCAGTTCCGGCGCAGCCGGGCCACCCGCAGCAACTACGAGCTGTGGTCGTGGGTCTTCATGCGCGGCTCGGGCCTGCTGCTCATCGCGCTGGTGTTCGGCCACCTGCTCGTCAACCTCGTCCTGGGCGAGGGCATCAAGCAGGTCGACTTCGCGTTCGTCGCCGGCAAGTGGGCCAGCCCGTTCTGGCAGACCTGGGACCTGATGATGCTGTGGCTGGCCGAGATCCACGGCGCCAACGGCGTCCGGACGATCATCAACGACTACGCCGAGAAGGACCGCACGCGCTTTGCGCTCAAGACGCTGCTGCTGGCCAGCGCCGGCCTGATCCTGGTGCTCGGCACCCTCGTGATCTTCACCTTCGACCCGTGCCCGACCGGCGCGGCGACCGCAGATGTGCCCTCGTTCTGCCAGACGCGTTGACCCACAACGGAAAGGTCGGCTGACCCATGCAGACTCACACCTACGACGTCGTGATCGTCGGGGCCGGCGGCGCCGGCATGCGCGCGGCCCTGGAGTCCGGGCAGCGAGCGCGGACGGCGGTGCTCACCAAGCTGTACCCGACGCGCTCGCACACCGGCGCGGCGCAGGGCGGCATGTGCGCCGCCCTCGCCAACGTCGAGGAGGACAACTGGGAATGGCACACCTTCGACACCGTCAAGGGTGGTGACTACCTGGTCGACCAGGACGCCGCCGAGGTGATGTGCCGCGAGGCCATCGACGCGGTCCTGGACCTGGAGAAGATGGGCCTGCCGTTCAACCGCACGCCCGAGGGCAAGATCGACCAGCGCCGCTTCGGCGGCCACACGCGCAACCACGGCGAGGCCGCGGTCCGCCGCTCGTGCTTCGCCGCCGACCGCACCGGCCACATGATCCTGCAGACGCTCTACCAGAACTGCGTCAAGCACGAGGTCGAGTTCTTCAACGAGTTCTACGTCCTGGACCTGCTGACCGGTGAGCACGAGGGCGAGCAGCGCACCGCCGGCGTCGTCGCCTACGAGCTGGCGACCGGCGAGCTGCACGTGTTCCGCGCCAAGTCGGTCGTGCTCGCCACCGGTGGGGCCGGCAAGGTCTACAAGACGACGTCCAACGCCCACACCCTCACCGGTGACGGCATGGGCATCGCCTACCGCAGCGGACTGCCGCTCGAGGACATGGAGTTCTTCCAGTTCCACCCGACCGGTCTCGCCGGCCTCGGCATCCTCCTCACCGAGGGTGCCCGCGGTGAGGGCGCCATCCTCCGTAACGCCACCGGCGAGCGCTTCATGGAGCGGTACGCCCCGACGATCAAGGACCTCGCCCCGCGCGACATCATCGCGCGCTGCATGGTCAAGGAGGTCGCGGAGGGCC
>JACMOY010000198.1 GCA_014377795.1 Actinomycetota bacterium
ATCTCGACGATGAGGCCGACGACGATGAAGCCGACGACGGTGAGGCCGACGACGATGAAGGCACCGAAGACGACGACGTGACCGACGGCAGGAGCTGAACGTGGACATCGACCTAGCCGCACTGCGGATGCTGGTGCGGGAGAAGGACATCCCGATCGGCGTGCTGATCGGCGCGATCGAGCAGGCCCTGCTGACCGCCTACCACCACACCGACGGCGCCGTCCCCGGGGCGCGGGTCGAGCTCGACCGCACCACCGGCCACGTCACCGTGATCGCCCGCGAGGACCTCGCCGACGGCACGACTCGTGAGTACGACGACACCCCGACCGGCTTCGGTCGGATCGCGGCCACGACTGCGCGCCAGGTGATCCTGCAGCGGCTGCGCGACGCCGACGACGACCGCGTCCTGGGCGAGTTCGTCGGGCGTGAGGGCGACATCGTCGGCGGGATCATCCAGCAGGGGCCGGACGCTCGCAACGTGCTGGTCGACCTGGGCACCGTCGAGGGCGTGCTGCCGGCGTCCGAGCAGGTGCCGGGCGAGAAGTACGTGCACGGCGAGCGCCTGCGCTGCTACGTCATCGCCGTACGCAAGGGCCTGCGTGGGCCCTCCATCCAGCTCTCGCGCACCCACCCCAACCTGGTGCGCAAGCTGTTCGCCCTCGAGGTGCCCGAGATCGCCGACGGCACCGTCGAGATCATGGCGCTGGCCCGCGAGGCCGGGCACCGCACCAAGCTCGCCGTCACCACCCGCGTCCCCGGCCTCAACGCCAAGGGCGCCTGCATCGGCCCGATGGGGCAGCGGGTGCGGGCCGTGATGTCCGAGCTGCACGGCGAGAAGATGGACATCGTCGACTGGGACGACGACCCCGCGGCCTTCGTCGCGCACGCCCTGTCGCCGGCCCGGGTCACCGAGGTCGTCGTCGTCGACCCGGTCGCGCGCGCGGCCCGGGTCACCGTCCCCGACTACCAGCTCTCGCTGGCCATCGGCAAGGAGGGCCAGAACGCGCGCCTGGCGGCCAAGCTGACCGGCTGGCGGATCGACATCCACCCGGACACGCCGGCCCCGGCTGACACCGCCCCCGATCCCGAGGCGGGACCCCCTGTCGACCGGACGCGGTAGACTGAGGCAGACCGAGCGCCCAGGCGCGGGGCCCGCAGCACCGGACGACGCGTCCCCCACGGGGCCGCGGCGGACCTGCGTGGGGTGCCGTGCCACGGGTGGCCGGTCGGTTCTGCTGCGACTGGCGGTGGACCAGCACGACGGGGCGACCCTGGTGCTGGACCCTCGTCGTCGCATGCCGGGGCGTGGCCTGTGGCTGCACCCCGACGAGCACTGCCTCGCCCTCGCCGTCCGCCGCAAGGCGCTGGCTCGGGCGCTGCGCCGCACGAGCCCGGTCGCGGTCGACCGAGTCGTCGAGCAGCTGCGGGTGATGCTGCAAGATGGTGCACGACCCCCGGGGCAGTCGCCCGGGGTGCCCACGTCCGGCCCCTCGGGTCCGGGCACGACCGATCGAGAGCAGAACGCTGATGAGCACCCCATGAGCACCCAGCGATGAACACCCCCCTGCACTGACGACGGTCCGCGCCTTCTCTGGCTCGGACCCAGAGAAGGAGAGACGTGGCGAAGGTCCGGGTCTACGAGCTGGCCAAAGAGCTCGGAATCGAGAGCAAGGTCGTCATGACCAAGCTCCAGGAGATGGGCGAGTTCGTCCGCTCCGCGTCCTCGACGGTCGAGGCACCCGTGGTGCGCCGGCTGCGAGCTGAGATGCCCGCGGCGCCCCCCGCCGCCGCGCCGGTGGCCGAGAAGGCGGCCCCCGCACCGGCTGAAGCCGCCCCTGCGGCCGCTAGCCCGGCAGCGTCCCCGGTGGCACCCGCGGTCGAGCGCCCCGCCGGCCCCACCCCGGGCCCCCGTCCCGCTCCGGCCGCACCCGAGGTCCCGGCTGCCGCAGCACCCCCCGCTGCAGCACCCCCCGTCGCAGCGCCGCCGGCTGCACCCGAGCCGGTGGCCCCCGCCGCCAGCGGCGCTCCGGCGGCAGCGCCCGAGGGCTCCCGTCCCGGCGCGCCGCGTCCGGGGGACAACCCGTTCGCGCCCAGCCAGGGCATGCCGCGGTCGGGCTCGGCCCGTCCCGGCAACAACCCGTTCGCGCCCAGCCAGGGCATGCCGCGTCCCGGCAGCGCAGCCCCCCGGCCGCCTGCCGCACCCGGCGGCGCGCCCCGGCCCCCGGCGTCCTCCGGCGGGC
Organism: Actinomycetota bacterium; assembly: GCA_014377795.1. Taxonomy (GTDB): domain Bacteria; phylum Actinomycetota; class Actinomycetes; order Actinomycetales; family Angustibacteraceae; genus JACMOY01. The sequence goes on from JACMOY010000198.1 coordinate 2,241, forward strand.
CCCGCCCCAACCCGGGCATGATGCCGACCCGGCCGAGCGTGGGCCGTCCCGGCCCGGCCGGTCGCGGTGGCCCCGGCGGCGCACCCGGTGGTGCGGCCCGTCCTGGCGCGCGTCCCGGCGGTGGCGGCGGCTTCGCCGGCCGTCCCGGTGGTGGCGCACCCGCGGGCGGTGGCGGCTTCGCCGGCCGTCCCGGTGGCGGCGGTCGTGGCCCGAACAGCCGCGGCGGCACCCAGGGAGCGTTCGGTCGCGGTGGCGGTCGTCCCGTCCGCGGTCGCAAGAGCAAGCGCGCGAAGCGTCAGGAGTTCGAGCAGATGCAGGCGCCCTCGCTGGGTGGCGTCACCGTCCCCCGCGGGGACGGCACCAGCACGATCCGGGTGCGTCGCGGCTCGAGCCTGGCCGACTTCGCCGACAAGATCGGCGCCAACCCGGCGAGCCTGGTGACGGTGCTGTTCCACCTCGGTGAGATGGCCACCGCGACCCAGTCGCTGGACGAGGACACCTTCCGACTGCTGGGCGCCGAGCTCGGCTACAACATCCAGGTCGTCTCACCCGAGGACGAGGAGCGCGAGCTGCTCGGCCAGTTCAACATCGACCTGGACGCCGAGCTGGCCGACGAGGACGACGCCGACCTGATCGCCCGCCCGCCGGTCGTCACCGTCATGGGTCACGTCGACCACGGCAAGACCCGGCTGCTGGACGCCATCCGCTCGGCCGACGTCATGGCCGACGAGGCAGGTGGCATCACCCAGCACATCGGTGCCTACCAGGTACACACCGAGCACGAGGGCCAAGAGCGCGCGATCACCTTCATCGACACCCCCGGCCACGAGGCCTTCACCGCGATGCGTGTGCGAGGTGCTCGGGTCACCGACATCGTCGTCCTCGTCGTGGCGGCGGACGACGGCGTGATGCCCCAGACCATCGAGGCGCTGAACCACGCCCAGGCGGCCGGCGTCCCGATCGTCGTCGCGGTCAACAAGGTGGACAAGGAGGGGGCCAACCCCGACAAGATCCGCCAGCAGCTCACCGAGTACAACCTGGTGGCCGAGGAGTACGGCGGCGACACGATGTTCGTCGACGTGTCGGCCAAGCAGGGCACCAACCTCGACAAGCTGCTCGAGGCCGTGCTGCTCACCGCCGACGCGGCGCTGGACCTGCGGGCCATCGCCGACAAGGACGCTCGCGGCGTGGCCATCGAGGCCCACCTGGACAAGGGCCGCGGCTCGGTCGCCACGGTGCTCGTCCAGTCCGGCACGCTCAACGTCGGCGACTCGATCGTCGCCGGCCACGCGTACGGACGCGTCCGGGCGATGCTCGACGAGCACGGTGAGCACGTCGAGCACGCCGGCCCCTCGCGGCCGGTCATGGTGCTCGGCCTGACCGCGGTGCCCGGCGCCGGTGACACCTTCCTGGTGGCGCCCGACGACCGCACCGCTCGCCAGATCGCCGAGAAGCGAGAGGCGGCGGACCGTCAGGCCCTGCTGGCTCGTTCGCGCAAGCGGATCAGCCTCGAGGACCTCAACGAGGCGCTCGCGGCCGGCAAGGTCGAGACGCTCAACCTCATCCTCAAGGGCGACGTGTCCGGCTCGGTCGAGGCGCTCGAGGACGCGCTGCTCAAGATCGAGGTCGGCAACGAGGTCGAGCTGCGGGTGATCCACCGTGGCGTGGGTGCCATCACGCAGAACGACGTCAACCTGGCCACCGTCGACAGCGCGGTCATCATCGGCTTCAACGTCAAGCCCGCCGAGCGGGTGGGCGAGCTGGCTGAGCGCGAGGGCGTCGACGTCCGGTTCTACTCGGTGATCTACCAGGCCATCGACGAGGTCGAGGCGGCCCTGAAGGGCATGCTCAAGCCCGAGTACGAGGAGGTGCAGCTCGGCACCGCCGAGGTGCGCGAGGTCTTCCGCTCGAGCAAGTTCGGCAACGTCGCGGGTTCGCTGGTGCGCTCGGGCGAGATCCGGCGCGGCACGCGGGCCAAGATCCTGCGCGGCGGTGTCGTGGTGGCCGAGAACGTCGAGGTGGCCGGTCTGCGCCGCTTCAAGGACGACGTCACCGAGGTCCGCGAGGGCTACGAGTGCGGCATCAACCTGGGCTCGTTCAATGACGTCCAGGTCGACGACGTGATCGAGACCTCCGAGATGCGCGAGAAGCCGCGCGTCTGAGCTCAACCGCACCACCCGTGACGTGATGCTCGCGGGGGGTCCCTACTACGGTCAGACCGTAGCGGGGGACCCCCGCGGGCACGTCGCGGCCAACCCCTCGACCGGCAAGGACCCGTCATGATCGACCACCCACGCTCCCGCAAGATCGCCGAGCGGATCCAGGTGATCGTCGCCGAGACCCTCGAGCGGCGGGTCAAGGACCCGCGGCTGGGGTTCGTCACGGTCACCGACGTCAAGGTCACCGGCGACCTGCAGCACGCCACGATCTTCTACACCGTCTTCGGCTCGGACGAGGACCGCGAGGGCACGGCCGCGGCGCTCGAGAGCGCCAAGGGCGTGGTGCGCCGCGAGGTGGGTCGCGGCATCGGCATCCGGCTGACGCCGTCGCTGGAGTTCATCGCCGACGCGCTGCCCGAGGGCGCCGCGCACATGGCCGACCTGCTCGCCCAGACCGCCGCCCGGGACGCCGAGCTCGCCGCGCGCGCAGCGGTCGGCAGCTTCGCCGGTGAGGCCGACCCGTACAAGAAGCCCGTCACCGACGCGGCTGACGAGGACGACGACCGCGAGGACGACGACCCCGAGTCGGGGGACGACTCCGCCGAGGCCGACCGGACGTGAGTCGTCGCGCCGCACCCAGCGCGTACGACGGACTGGTGGTCGTCGACAAGCCGGCCGGGCTGACCAGCCACGACGTCGTGGCCCGGGTGCGCCGCCTCGCCGACACCCGCCGGGTCGGCCACGCCGGCACCCTCGACCCGATGGCGACCGGCGTCCTCGTCCTCGGCGTCGGGCGCGCCACCAAGCTGCTGACCTACCTGGTCGGCGCGGACAAGACCTACACGGCCACCATCCGCCTGGGCGCCTCGACCGTCAGCGACGACGCGCAGGGTGAGGTCGTCACCCGGGCCGACGCCTCGCGCGTCACCGACGAGCAGGTGGTGGCGGGCGTGCGCGCTCTCACCGGACCGCTCGAGCAGGTGCCCAGCACGGTCAGCGCGATCAAGATCGACGGTCGTCGGGCGCACGCGTTGGTGCGCGCGGGCGAGCAGGTCGAGCTGGCGGCTCGTAGCGTGTGCGTCCGCCGGTTCGACGTCGTCGCGGCGCGCCGCGAGGGCGAGGTGCTCGATGTGGACGTCGAGGTCGACGTCAGCTCGGGCACCTATGTGCGGGCCTTGGCCCGCGACCTGGGTGCGCCGCTCGGCGTCGGCGGCCACCTGACAGCGCTGCGACGTACGGCGGTCGGCTCGTGGCCGCTGGACGACGCCCGCTCGCTCGAGCAGCTCGCCGAGGCCTTCGACGTCGTGCCGATGGCGGAGGCCGCTCGCCTGGTGTTCGCCGCCCGCGAGCTGAG
>JACMOY010000003.1 GCA_014377795.1 Actinomycetota bacterium
GGGGGGGTGGTGGGTGAGCCGCGCATTCTGGGGGAGGGGCGTGGCCCGGGCCCAGGCGTGCCGCGGGGCTGCACCCGGGGCGGTGGTTGGTCGGGGTGGTGCTCGACCTGGGGAAGCTCGAAGTCGGACGGACCGCAGTTGTCGAACCGGTCGGGGTCGAGCGGGGGGTAGCCAGACCGGTTGGACTTGGGGCGGCCCGAGTACGTGGCTGACGCACCGCCCCGGAGCGGCAGTCCTCGACTACTTCCGAGGCACCCGGACCGTGATGGTCACGGAGCCGTGGTCGACCAGGTCGCCGTCGGACGCCAACACCTTGACCTGGTAGGCGCCGGCCTCTCAACGCCGCCGGCCGCTCGGAGTTGGCGTCAGATGCGTCGAAATCTGCCTGGGCCGCCGCAGCGTGTGCGCCCGTACGACGGTTCGGTCCTCGCAGCGGCCCGTGAGGTATCGGGTCGCCCGGCCGGCCGACGTGCGGCGTCACCCTCGGGATGGGTGTCGGTGGCGTGGTCGATGATGGGGCCGTGGCCAGCACCAGCGACGTCGTCGACCTCGCCCACCAGCTGCCCGACGTCAGCCACACCGACCATGACAGCTACAGCCGGCTGCAGGTGGCGGGCCGCACGTTCGGCTACCTGTGGGAGCCCACCCGCACGGTCGGGCTCAGGCAGACTCTGGCCGAGCAGCTCGCGCTGGTGGCCGAGCGCCCCGAGGTGTTCGAGGTGCAGTTCACCGCCGGCGGGTTCGGGTGGGTGGTCGCCCACCTCCACCACGTCGCGCGCGACGAGCTGGCCGAGCTGGTCTTCGAGGCGTGGCGGCTCACCGCCCCGGCGGTGCTGGTCGCCGAGCGCGACGACCAGCTTCCGAGCTAGCAGCCCGTCCGGCGCCGGCCGCGGCGACTACTTGACGACGGGCCTGGTGTTGTCGGTCGTCGCCGAGGTCTGCTTGTAGCCGTCGCGCGCGGCCGTCACGACGGCGTAGAACTTCTTGCCGATGTCGGTCGTCTTCAGCTTGAGGGTCGACTTGGTGGCGCCGGCGACGGCCTTGCCGCTGCGGTACCACTGGTAGTCCAGGTCGAGACCGCTGACGGACCACTTGCCGGTGCTGACCGTGAGCTTCTGCCCGGTCTTGGACCTGCCGGAGACTGCGGGGTCCTTGAGGTTGGTGATCGTGCCGGCCCTGACCTTGCCGGATGCCGAGGAGAGGGCGGTGTCGGTCCGATAGCCCCTCTTCCTGGCCGTGACCTCGACCGTGATCTTGGCGCCGAGCGCCTTGACGGTCGGGCTGTACGTCGGCTTGGTCGCGCCTTGGAGCAGCTTGTTTCCGGAGTACCACTGGTAGCTCAGCTGCACCGGCATGGGCGACCAACGGCCGGGGCTCGCTGCCAACGTGCCGCCGACGACGGAGCGGCCGGTGATCTCGGGAAGTGACTTGTTCTTGACCACGGGCTTGGTGGTGCCGCTGAGCCGTGCGGAGCCCGACAGGTAGCTGCCCCGCAGGAGCGAGTGCACGGAGGCGGCGCGTGCCGAGGTGGCCGGCCGCGCCTGCTGGCGAGCCGTGGCCGGGCTGCCCTCGGTGCGCGCCATGGTGCCCGTCACGGTGCCCGCGCGGACGTGATCCTTCGCGGCGTGATGAGCGGCCGGCGCGGCGGTGCGCGCGTCGTGACGGTGACCGGCGACGGCGTACGACGTGCCTCCCAGCGTGGCGACGAGGGCGGCGACGAGGAGCGGGACGGCGGCGCGGCGTTGGTTCACGGGCTTCTCCTGGGGGGGCGAACCGCTCCGAGAGAGGTGCGGACGTCGAGAATCGTAGGGACGATGGAGGCACGGCGCACCACAACGGCCCAGAATGACCCGACCGGGCCATCAGGAGCGCCCGAACGGGCTACTGGAGGTAGGCGGTGTGAGGACCGGACATCGTTCGCGGGCCGCGTTGTGGCTGGCCGTGGCGGCACCGCTGTGCTGGGTGCCGGGCGGTTTCACCAGATTCGGACCGGCGACGCTGCTCGTGCTCGCACTGGCCGGCGCGCTGGCTGCGGCCGCGCCTGCTGCGGGACGACTCCCGCGGGCCCTCGTCCTGGCCGGCGCCGCCTGGTTGGTCGTGCTGGTGGTGGCGAGCCTGGTCGGCGAGACGCCGCTCGCCTCACTGGTCGGCCGGTGGCCGCGCTACGAGGGGCTGCCGGTGTTGGCGGTCTATGCCGGGGCGGCCTGGCTCGGTGCCCGCGTCGTCGGTCGGGACGAGCCCGGGACCCGACGTCTGTCGTGGGCTGTCGGGGCGACAGCGGTCGCACTGGCGACCCTCTCGCTGCTCGACCTGGCCGGGGTGAGTCCGGTGGGGCCGGGTGGTCTCGCGCGGAGTGGGTCGGTGCTGGGTAACGCCACCGACCAGGCCGCGGTCGCCATGATGGCCGCGCTGCTCGTGGCGGGTCGGGCGATCGCGCACCGGCACCCGGTGGACGTCGTGGTGCTGGTGGCCGCGCTGACGACCGTCGCGGTCTCCGGGTCGCGCACCGCCCTCGTGCTCACGGTGCTGGGCCTGGCTGTGGTCGTGGCGGTCGCACGACGTCACCCGGGCCGGGGAATGGTGCTGCCGAGCGCCGCGGCGCTCGTCGTACTGGCCGGGGCGGCGCTGGCGGTGCCGACGACCCGCGATCGACTGCTCGGGCTCGGTACCGGCCGGGGCCGCGTCGAGCAGTGGCGGCTCACCCTGGACCTGGTGCGCGACCACCCGTGGCTGGGGCTCGGGCCGAGCAGGTACGTCGATGCGTTCCCTGCGTACGAGAACGCGTCGTTCGTGCGGTTCACCGGGCCCTATCGACTCGCGGACTCACCGCACTCGATCGTGCTGCAGGTGGTGGTGGCCGGCGGGCTGGTGCTGCTCGTGGCCTCCTCGGTGGGCCTGCTGTTGCTCGCTGTCCGGTGCCGGGCCGCGGTCCTCGAGCGGCCCGAGGTGGCACCGGCGCTGATCGCCGTAGGCGCCTACGCGCTGCTGCTCACCGTCAACGTCACCTCCGCGGCTCCGCTCTGCCTGGCGGCACTGCTGCTCGGCTCGGTCATGTCCGTCGCGCCATCAGGTCGGGGGCCGGTCGCGCTGCGGGCTGTCGCGGGCGTGGCGTGGGCGATGGCCGCCGTGGTGCTGGCGGCCGCGTGCGTGGGCGACGTACGACTCCAGGACGGCCTGGACGCGGCCGACTCCCACCAGGTGAGCGCAGCGACGTCCGCGATCGACGACGCCTCCGTGTTCCGACCCTGGGACTCGGACGTCGACCTCCTCGGGGCCGCCGGTCTCGCCCAGGAGGCCACCCGCGGTGGACGCGACGGCGCGCTGGCCGGGGCGCGGTCGGCGGAGCTGGCGCGCGCGGGGCTGGCGCGCACACCCGAGTCGTACGACGGCCTGGTGTCGCTCGGGGTCGCCCTGCTCGTCGACGGTCGTCTCGACGAGGCCTACGACGTGCTCGACCGCGCGGTGGCGGTGGCGCCGTACCGCCCGGACGGCTACGTGCAGCGCGCCATCGCGAGCTTCGGCCTCGACGACGTCGAGGCGGCGGTCGACGACCTGCGGCTGGCGCAGCGGATCGTGCCCGGGTCGGCCACGGTCCGGCGGTTGCTGAGTCGGGTGGAGGCAGCGGCAGACGGGTGAGTCGTCGGGTGAGTCGTCGGGTGAGTCAGCGGATTCGTCAGCGGCCGGTCCATACCGGCGGGCGCTTCTCCGCGAACACGGTGGCGCCCTCGATCGCGTCGGCGGGCGTGAACATCTCAGCCGTCAGCTCGGA
>JACMOY010000199.1 GCA_014377795.1 Actinomycetota bacterium
CCTTCAAGCTCGACCGGTTGCGCGAGATGGCGTCGACGTTCACCATCGCCCTGCTCGTCGATGACGACGCGCAGGTCGTCGACGCCGTGCGCCGGCACGTCCCGCCGCTGGTGATCACCACGGTCCTCGCCGACTGGCAACCCGACGGGGCACGGCGCGCGCTGCGCCGCGGTCAGCGCGGCGGGCGCACCTGAGCCGGCGGCTCATGCTGTGCGGCGATCGGGGTACAGGCAGCCGACACCCGTGCCCAGCCCGGCAGAGCCAGGACCGTAAGCCATCGCCACCGCGGTGCGTGCCGACCTGCTGAGCCACCAGCCGCGCTAGTCCGCGAACGCCTCCGGCGGGGGGCACGAGCAGACCAGGTTGCGGTCGCCGAACGCCCCGTCGATGCGGCGCACCGGGGGCCAGTACTTCGCCCGCGGGTCGACCCCGGGCGGGTAGGCAGCCTCCTCGCGCGTGTACGGGTGCTCCCACTTGCCGACCACGGCCCGGGCTGTGTGCGGGGCTCCCACGAGCGGGTTGTCGTCGGCGGGCCACTGGCCCGCCGCGACCTGGTCGATCTCGCGCCGGATCGCGATCATGGCGTCGCAGAAGCGATCCAGCTCGGTGAGGTCCTCGCTCTCGGTGGGCTCGACCATCAGCGTCCCGGCGACGGGGAACGACATCGTCGGCGCGTGGAACCCGTAGTCCACCAGTCGCTTGGCCACGTCGTCGACGGTGACGCCGGTGTCGCGGGTGATGCCCCGCACGTCCAGGATGCACTCGTGCGCCACGAGCCCACCGTGCCCGGTGTACAGCACCGGGTAGTGCTCGCGCAGGCGGGCCGCGACGTAGTTGGCGGACAGCACGGCGGTGCGCGTGGCGTGGGTCAGACCCTCGGCGCCCATCAGCCGCACGTACGCCCACGAGATGGGCAGGATGGACGCCGAGCCGTAGGGCGCGCCGGCCACCGGGCCGACCCCGGTAGCGGGCCCGGCACCCGCGACCAGCGGGTGGTTGGGCAGGAACGGCGCCAGGTGGGCGCGCACGCCCACCGGCCCGACGCCGGGACCGCCGCCGCCGTGCGGGATGCAGAAGGTCTTGTGCAGGTTCAGGTGCGAGACGTCGGAGCCGAAGCGGCCCGGCTTGGCCAGCCCCACCAGCGCGTTCAGGTTCGCCCCGTCGACGTACACCTGGCCGCCGGCGTCGTGCACCAGGGCGCACAGTTCGGTGATGGTGTCCTCGAACACCCCGTGCGTCGAGGGGTAGGTCACCATGATCGCTGCGAGCTGGTCGCGGTGTGCCTCGATCTTGGCGCGCAGGTCCCCGAGGTCGACGTCGCCCTGGGGGCCGGTGCCGACGACGACGACCCGCATGCCCGCCATGACCGCGCTGGCGGCGTTGGTGCCGTGGGCGCTGGCGGGGATCAGGCAGACCGTGCGGTGCTCGTCGCCGTTCGCCCGGTGGAACGCGCGGATCGCCAGCAGCCCGGCCAGCTCGCCCTGCGAGCCCGCGTTGGGCTGCAGGGACACGGCGTCGTAGCCGGTGACCTCGACCAGCCACTGCTCGAGCTGGTGCACCAGCGCCACCGACCCCTCGACCTGGTCGGCGGGAGCGAACGGGTGCAGGTTGGCGAACTCGGGCCAGGTGACTGCCGCCATCTCGGTGGTGGCGTTGAGCTTCATCGTGCACGAGCCGAGCGGGATCATCCCGCGGTCCAGGGCGTAGTCCAGGTCGGCGAGGCGCCGCAGGTAGCGCAGCATCGAGGTCTCGCTGCGGTGCGCGTGGAACACCGGGTGGGTGAGGAACTCCGAGGTGCGGCGCAGCGGCTCGGCGATCTCGTCGTCCGCCGCGACGGTGACCTCGCCCGTGCCGCCGAACGCCGCCAGCAGCGCGCTGAGGTGCGCGTCCGTCGTCGTCTCGTCGCAGCTGGCGCTGACGTGGTCGTCGTCCACCCGCCACACGTTGATGCCGGCAGCGACCGCCGCCACCACGACATCGCCGGCCCGACCCGGCACCCTGGCCAGCACGGTGTCGAACACCGCGCCGTGCACGACCTCGACACCCTCGACCTGTCGCAGCGCGGCAGCCAGAGCCACGGCGCGCCGGTGCACACCGCGAGCGATCGAGGTCAGCCCCTGCGGGCCGTGGTAGACGGCGTACATCGACGCCATCACCGCGAGCAGCACCTGGGCGGTGCAGATGTTGCTGGTGGCCTTCTCGCGGCGGATGTGCTGCTCGCGGGTCTGCAGCGCCAAGCGGTACGCCGGGTCGCCGTCGGCGTCGACCGACCCCCCGACCAGGCGGCCCGGCAGGCTGCGCTCGAGCCCCGCGCGCACGGCCATGTACCCGGCGTGCGGCCCGCCGACCCCCATCGGCACCCCGAACCGCTGGCTGGTGCCGACGGCGACGTCCGCGCCCATCTCGCCCGGGGCGCGCAGCAGGGTCAGCGCCAGCAGGTCGGCGGAGACGACCGCGACCGCGCCTCCCTCCTTCCCCGCCGCGATGACCGCGCTCGGATCCCAGACGCGCCCCGAGGCCCCGGGATACTGCACGAAGATGCCGAATGCGGCGGGAACAGTGCCACCGGTCGCGAGCGGCACCTCGACGAGGTCGATTCCAAGGGCCCCCGCGCGGTTGCGCAGCAGCGCCTTGGTCTGCGGCATCGCATCGGAGTCGACGACGAACGTGTGGGATCCGGCCTTCGAGGCCCGCCGAGCGAGCAGCATTCCCTCGACCACCGCGGTCCCCCCGTCGAGCATCGACGCGTTGGCCGTGGTCATGCCGGTGAGGTCGGAGACCATCGTCTGGAAGTTGATGAGCGCCTCAAGGCGTCCCTGCGCGATCTCCGGCTGGTA
>JACMOY010000019.1 GCA_014377795.1 Actinomycetota bacterium
CGGGTGACCCGGGTGCGGGTCGTCGCGGCGACCCTGAGCGTGCTGCTGCTCATGTTCCCGATGTACTGGATGCTGCGGACGTCGGTGGCCGGCGTCGACGAGCTCGCGACCCTGCCCGTCCGGCTGTGGCCGAAGCAGTGGTTGTGGCAGAACTACGTCGACCCGTGGCGCGCCTTCCCGTTCGCGCGCTGGCTGACGAACTCGGTCGTGATCGCCGTCGTGTCGGTGTTTCTGACCGTCGTCATCAACCTGTGCGCGGGCTACGCCTTCGCCAAGCTGCGGTTCCCGTTCCGCAACGTCCTGTTCCTGCTCATCCTGTCGACGTTGATGGTGCCGGTGCAGGTCATCATGATCCCGCAGTTCCAGATCGTGATCGACCTCGGACTGCTGAACAGCACCTGGGGCGTGATCATCCCGCGGCTGGCCGAGGCCTTCGGGTTGTTCATGGCGCGCCAGTTCTTCCTCGGCATCCCCGACGAGTTGCTCGAGGCCGCCCGCTGCGACGGCGCCGGGCACCTGCGGACCTTCTACAAGATCGTCCTGCCGCTCTCGCGACCGCTGATCGCGGTGCTGATCATCTTCACGTTCATGTGGCGGTGGAACGAGTTCATCTGGCCGCTGATCGTCCTCACCGACTCCAGCTCGTACACGCTGCCGGTCGGCCTGCAGTTCCTGATCGCCCAGTTCTCGACGAACTTCGGGCCGCTGCTCGCGATGTCGTTCCTGTCGATCCTGCCGGTGCTGCTCGTCTTCGGTGTGTTCCAGCGCTACTTCGTCGAGGGCGTCGCCCGGACGGGGATCAAATGACGGACTCCGCCGTCCCGGCGTCCGAGCTCACCGACGCGCCCGCCGCCGACGTCCTCGCCGTGTCGCGGGCGTGTCACCAGCGCGTCCTGGAGCGCGAGGGGATCGCGATGTTCGTGGCCCTGCACGACGCCCGACCGGGACGTCGCCTGCTCGTCAGCGACCCGCTGGGCAGCGCCGAGGGCGAGCTGCTGGCCGGGCTCTTCGACCACTACGACCAGGGTCTGGGCGCCCACCCTGAGCCGAACGACGACCTGGACCACGACCCCACCGGCGCCGCTGCGCTGATCGACGTCCTGGTGGTCCTGGCCGACCAGCACCTGCGGGCACGGACGCAGGACCCGGCGTGAGCATCCTGACCCCGCGGTTCCAGCGCGAGTCGTTCGCGTCGGGGGCCCACCTGCGGGTCGTCAACTGGCACAACACGCCACACAGTGGGCAGGCGACGCTGCGGGCCGACCTCGCGTGGTACGCCCAGCGGTACGACCCCGTGCTGCCCGAAGACCTCGACCGACTCTTCGAGACCGGGCAGTGGGGCCGGTCCCGGCCGGGCTTCATCCCGGCGTTCTACGACGGCTACCTCAACAACGCCACCGTCGCGGCGCCGGTCTGCGCCGAGCTGGGCATCACGGCGTGGTTCTTCCCGCCCACCGGTTTCCTGTCGGTCGAGCCGCACGAGCAGGTCGCCTACGCGGACGCGAACGACATCGTCCTGATGGACGAGGAGCGCAGTCAGCCGTCGGTGGCGATGAGCTGGGACGACCTGGAGGTGATCTCGCGCGACCACGTCGTGGCCGCGCACACCGCGAACCACGCCCAGGCGCGGCACATCGTGACCGCCGAGGACGTCGAGCGCGAGGTGCTCGTGCCGGCGCGCCGGATCACCGAGGTGACCGGACGACGTCCGCCGGCCTTCGCCTTCTTGTACGGCACGCCGTTCGACCCCGGCTCGGTGGCGGGCCGCGCGCTGCTGGACGCCGGGATCCGTTACGCCGTCAGCAACACCGCCTACGAGCGGATCGCCGACTGAGCCAGCCGTGCGGCCGCCAGCACCTTCTGCGCGGTGTGCCGGCTGGGCTCGCGGTAGAGCGGGAGCAGTCCTTCCGCCACCGCATCCAGTGCCCCGCGGTCGAGCCAGGCGGGCCCACCAAGGCGCCGCTCGCCGTCGGCCGTCAGGTGGATCCGGGACCAACCCTGCGGCTGCGCCCCGACCCGCACCAGGTCGTCGCGGCCCTGCTCGACCAGGCGGCGGGCGTTGCGCTCGCCGATCCGGGCGTAGGCCACAGTCTCGACCTCGAGCCCGGGGACGACCACCTTCACCGCGTGGACGCCGCCGCCCGATGGTGAGAAGTCAGCCACCAGGACGTCGTACCCCTGGGCGCTCAGACGGCCCAGGACGTCCTGCAGCAGGGCCGACCCACTCGTCGCCGCCGAGGTGGGCAGGTCGGTGAAAGCGACGACGGAGCGCCGCGAGAGCACGGTCGTCTCGACCATGGGTCGCCAGGTCAGGCGGGGCAGTCGAAGCCAGTCGACCATCGCGGTCAGCACCCGCTGCTCCTCCAGCCCGGGGTCCATCGCGGCGATGACGGTGGGGTAGTCGTCGGGGGCGACCTCGATCACCCGGTCGAGGGGCCCGTGCATGAACTGCTTGCGGGCGCGGGCGTTGGCGAACTCCAGCACCGCCTTGCGCAGAGCCACCTCGCGGTCGGGGTGCACGGCCTCGCCGCACGCCGTCGCGGACAGGATGTCGTCATCGGGTGAGGCGCCGACGACGTACACGTTGGCCAGCCCGAACTCGGTCGAAGCCAGCTTGGGCAGCACCTCGACGCCGGCTGCCCGCAGTCGGTCGATGGCCGAGAGGGTCACCGGGTCGGTGACGCCCTCCAGGTCGATCACCGTCCCCTGGTCCATGGCGCGGAAGGTCAGGCCGTTTCCGTCGCGCTGCAGCACCTCGAGCACGGCGTGGGCGATCGCCTGGTCGAGGCTGCTGCCCGCCCCCAGGCCGTTCGAGACGGGCACCGTGAGCCAGCCGCCCGGCGGCGCCTCGCCCGGCAGCTCGTCGCCCGAGCTGGCCACGAACTCCGCCGGCACCCACACCTGCGCGTCGTCCCGCAGCCGGCGCAGCGGCAGCCACTGCAGCGGTCGCTCGTCAGTGAGCTCGACACCCGCGGGCAGGCCGAGCAGCCGGGGGTCGACGACGGCGTCGGGTCCGAGCTCGGCGACCAGGTCGGCGGATGACCCGCTGCGCCGAGCACGGGTGCGCAGCGCCCGCCAGGCGCAGACGTGCTCGACGCACTCGCCGAGAGCGCCGACCCGGGCTCGCTGCTCGGTCAGCCCGTACCCGATGCCGCCCGTCGCGCTGCCGTCGCCGGTCCACCAGGTGGCCCAGACCGGCACGGCCACGGTGTCAAGCGGGGTCAGCGCGAACTCCGAGAGCGAGTCCGCCCCCAGCGTGGCGACGAACGTCTCGATGGTGTCCTCGAGGGCCGGGTCCGACACCTGGTGCGACGTCACGGGGTTGCTCACCCCCCCACCTCAGCAGAGATGGCGATCGGCTGCCCAGTTCAGGTGCTAAAACGCCGACGAGCCGGCCTGGTCCAGCGGTAGACCTCGCGATGGTGCGCGACGCGCAGGACCAGGGCCAGGACCCCGGTGGTCGTGGGTCGACCCCGACCAGCTCGAGTGCGCAACGGCACAGACAGAGCCCTTGGGCCATGACCGCGGCGACAGGCGGGATGCGGCAGGCGGCATGGGAACGAGCACGGCGGCGTCCCCGCTCAGCGAATCGTGCCTGTCGGTGTGGCCGGAAGCACGACGGGCCCGCCCCTGAGGGGTCGGGCCCGGCGCGGTGTGCGGTCGGTCAGGTGATGGTGGCCACGTCGATGACGAAGCGGTAGCGGACGTCGCTCGCCACGACCCGCTCGTAGGCCTCGTCGATCTGGTCGGCCGAGATGACCTCGATCTCGGACCCGAGGCCGTGCTGCGCGCAGAAGTCGAGCATCTCCTGGGTCTGGGCGATGCCACCGATCATCGAACCGGCCAGGCTTCGCCGGTTGGGGATCAGCGAGAACGCCGCGACCGGCATCGGCTGCTCGGGGGCGCCGACCTGCACCAGGGTGCCGTCCAGGGCCAGCAGGCCGAGGTAGGCGTCCATGTCGAGGTCGGCCGAGACGGTGTTGACGATCAGGTCGAACGAGCCTGCCAGCTGCTCGAAGGTCGCGGGGTCGCTGGTGGCGAAGAAGTGGTCTGCGCCCAGGCGCAGGCCGTCCTCCTGCTTCTTCAGCGACTGCGACAGCACGCTCACCTCGGCGCCCAGGGCGTGCGCGATCTTGACGCCCATGTGGCCGAGGCCACCGAGCCCGATGATGGCCACCCGCTTGCCGGGGCCGGCACCCCAGTGCTTCAGCGGGGAGTACAGGGTGATGCCGGCGCACAGCAGCGGCGCGGCGGCGTCCAGCTCGATGCCCTCGGGGATGCCGAGGACGAAGGCCTCGTCGACGACGATCGCCTGTGAGTACCCACCCTGGGTGACCTCGCCGTCGACCAGCGAGCCGTAGGTGCCGACGTTGCCCGCGAGGCAGTACTGCTCCTCGCCGGCCTTGCAGTTCACGCACTCGCGGCAGGAGTCGACCATGCAGCCGACGCCCACCCGGTCGCCGACCGCGTGCTTGGTGACGGCAGAGCCGACCTCGGCGACGAGGCCGGCGATCTCGTGGCCCGGCACGAGCGGGTAGCTCGCGGCGCCCCACTCGTCGCGGACGGTGTGGATGTCGGAGTGGCAGATGCCGGCGAACTTGATGTCGATCAGGACGTCGGTGGGAGCCAGGTCACGGCGGGTGACCGTGATCTTCTCGAACGGGGCCTTGGCGGACGGTGCGGCGTAGGCGCTCACGGTCGTGGTCACGTGGTGGGTCTCCTCAAGAAGGCGTCAGGACTGCCCCGCGGACGCCGGGGTGCGGCGTCCGGCCAGCGCTGTCGCTGACTGCGGGGCTGTGCTCATGGTGCCACCCGCGGCGCCGACCCGCTGTCCGGCCCGGGCCCGGCGCGCTCGCGAGCGGGCGCCGCCAGGTCGACGGTGACCCCGCAGACCGCGCAGCCGGCCCAGTAGGCGCGCGGGGGGTCGAGGGTGGCGACGTGCTCACCGGTGCGCACCTGGCCCGGGTGGAACAGGTGCACGCCCGCCGGGGAGCGCTCGCAGCTCGGGGTCGCGCGCACGAAGGCCTCGCCGGGTGGTGCTGTTCGACCCTCGAGCGCAGGTTAGCGCTCAGGTCACGCCGCACGTGAGCCGATGCCACGGGCTGAACCCCGACAGAGTCCGGAGACCCCGCATGCGCTGGCCCCGATCGTCCGCACGCCGCAGGGCGGTGGTGTCGGCGTCCCTGGCGGCGCTGTTCGCGGTGGTGTCGGCGACCGTGCTGCCGGCGGCGATCAGCCCGGCCGGGGCGGCCGCGTCGCCGGGCTCGGTGCCGACCTTCGGATCGCAGATCGAGGACTACGCGACCTACCAGGGCCAGACCACCTGCTCGCCGTCGCCCAAGAGGGGGGCCGTGCTGCTGCAGCGGTGGCTGATGAGCCGGTACGCCGGCACCGGGACGTCCGGCATCGTGCGTAGCTGCAGCGTCGGCGGGCGCAGTGAGCACAAGGAGGGTCGCGCGTTCGACTGGCGGGTCAGCGTCGACGACTCCAACGAGCGGGCCGCGGCCGAGTCGTTCGTCGACCTGCTGCGCGCCACCGACGGCAACGGCAACCGCAACGCCGTCGCCCGCCGGATGGGCCTGATGTACGTCATCTGGGACGACCAGATCTACTCAGCGACCAGTCAGTTCGTGCCCCGCCCCTACGTCTCCTCGGGCTGTCGCACCGACGCCCTCGCCGCGTGCGGCGACACGCTGCGCCACCGCGACCACGTCCACGTGTCGATGAGCTGGGCCGGCGCCCTGGCCCACACCTCGTTCTGGGACGGGTCGGTGAGCGGCCAGGTGGTGCCGCCCCCGGCGTCCAAGCCCACGCCGGAACCCCAGCCCGCACCAAAGCCCGCACCCAAGCCCGCACCCCAGCCCGCACCCAAGCC
>JACMOY010000200.1 GCA_014377795.1 Actinomycetota bacterium
CGGCACCGTGCTGATGTCGCCGTCCGAGGCCGGGCGGGCGGTGCGCACGGCGTCGGCCCTGCGGTCGTCCTGCCCCGCGACGGCGCAGGCGCTGGCGGACGGCGTCATCGGCCTCGGGCAGGCCCACGTCGTCACGACGGTGCTCGAGCGGCTCCCGTCGGCGCTGCCCGACGACGTCCGCCGCGACGGCGAGCTGCTGCTGCTCGAGCACGCGGCCGTCCTGAATCCGGCCGACCTCGGGCGCGCGGGGCGGCACTTCGCCTCCCGCGTCGACCCCCAGGGGCTCGCCCGCGACGAAGCGGAGCAGCGCGAGCGTTCGGGGATCACGTTCGCGTCCACGGTGTTCGGGGCGGGCTTCGTGCGGGGTGACCTCGACGTCGAGTCGCTGGCGCAGATCCAGGCGGCGATCGAGCCGCTGTCCGCGCCGGTGCCGGACGCTGACGGGCACCACGACGGGCGCACCGCCGCCCGCCGCCGGTTGGACGCGCTCGTGACGATCGCGAGGCACTGGACGGACTGCCAGACCCAACCGGACTCCCGCCGCCCCAGCGCCCACCTCACCGTCGTGACCACCGCAGCCACGATGGCGGCCAGGTCGGGCGCATCGGCGTCCGCACTGGACTGGGGCGGGCTGATCAGTGTCGAGGCCACCCGGCGGCTGGCGTGCGATGCCACGATCACCACGGTGACGACCGGCGCGCTGGGCCAGGTGCTCGACGTCGGACGACGCACCCGGGTGGTCACCGCGGCGATCTGGGCCGCGCTGGTGGTGCGCGACCAGGGCTGCGCGTTCCCCGGCTGCGACGCCCCGACCAGCCGGTGCGACGCCCACCACGTGATCCACTGGGCCGACGGTGGTGCGACCAGCCTCGCCAACCTCGCTCTGGTCTGTCGGTACCACCACCACCGCGTCCTGCACGACCGCGACCACGACGACCGGTGGTCGGTGCGCATCGACCGACCCACCGGCCGGCCCGTCTTCACCCCGCCCGCGTGGACGGGTCGGCGTGGTGTGCCCCTGCCGCCTCTGTGGCGCCCACCGCCCGACGACCCGGCGGTCGGCTGACGCGGTGCATCGGCCCCCCTGTTGACGAGGACCTAGGCTGCTGATGTGCAGCGATGGAACGACCTCACCGAGGTCCCTGGGGGCTTCGGCCCGTCGGTCGTCACCCTCGGCAACTTCGACGGGGTGCACGCGGGGCACCGGGTGGTGCTCGGCCGCGTGGTCGAGGCAGCGCGGGCCGCCGGGGCGCAGGCGGTCGTGGTGACCTTCGACCCCCACCCGCTGCAGGTGCTGTACCCCGACACGGCCCCAGAGCTGATCACCGGGCTCGAGCAGCGGCTGGCCCTGATCGAGGCCACCGGGGTCGACGCGGTCCTGGTCATGCGGTTCACGTCAGAGCTGGCCCAGTGGAGCCCCGAGCGTTTCGTCACCGAGGTGTTCGTCCAGGCGCTGGGCGCGAGCGCCATCGTCGTCGGGCACGACACCCGCTTCGGCCACCGCAACAGCGGCGACGTGGCCACCCTGGCCCAGCTCGGCGCCGCCCACGGGTTCGTGGTCGAGGTCGTCGACGACCTGGCGCCGGACGACGCACCCCGGCGCTCGTCGTCCTCGTGGGCCCGCGAGCTGCTCGCCGAGGGCGACGTCGCGACCGCGGCCGCGGTGCTGGGCCGCCCGCACCGACTCTCGGGCGAGGTCGTCCACGGCGACCACCGCGGTCGTGAGCTCGGGTACCCGACGGCCAACCTCGAGCCGCACTCCGAGGGGCTGGTGCCCGCCGACGGCGTCTACGCCGGGTGGATGCTGCGCACCACGTTGGCGGACGACGACCCCGACCGCCTGCTGCCGGCCGCGGTGAGCATCGGCACCAACCCGACCTTCGACGGCACCAGCCGCCGGGTCGAGGCCTATGTGCTGGACCGCACCGACCTGGACCTGTACGGCGAGACGGTCTCGCTCGAGCTGGTCACCCGGCTGCGCCCGACGCTGCGCTTCGACGGCGTCGAGGCGCTGGTCGAGCAGATGCAGCGCGACGTCGCACAGTGCCGCGAGCTGCTGGGCAGCTCGATCGTCCACGACGGGGCCTGACGCGCACGGGGCCTGACGCGCACGGGGCCTGACGCGCACGGGGCCGTGCTGCGGGGCTGCTATCCTGAGCGCGCCGTACGAACGGCCGCGGATCACGAGAGAGCTCGGGTGGACATGCCCCGTAGCGCCGCGCAACGACCCACCGAGGAGACCAGTGCCGCTCGACGCCGCAACCAAGACCAGCATCATGACCGAGTACGCGACGCACGAGGGTGACACCGGGTCGCCCGAGGTGCAGGTGGCGATGCTCAGCCGCCGGATCAAGGACCTGACCGAGCACCTGAAGGAGCACAAGCACGACCACCACAGCCGTCGTGGTCTGCTTCTGCTCGTGGGTCAGCGTCGCCGGCTGCTGAACTACCTGAAGAACACCGACATCAACCGGTACCGCTCGCTGATCGAGCGGCTCGGCCTGCGTCGCTGACGTTCCCGTCACGGGGGGAGCGGCCCCGAGATCCTCGGGGCCGCTCCTTTCGTCGTTCGGCGCAACCTGCACGACCAGCTCCAGCCGCCAGCCCGCGTCGGGCCGGCGGCCCCGATGACGAAACGACGATGAAAGCGAGGGTGACCCCACCATGGAGGGTCCCGACACGCAGTTCGCAGAAGCCACCATCGACAACGGCAGCTTCGGCACCCGCACGATCCGCTTCGAGACCGGTCGGCTGGCCAAGCAGGCCGCCGGATCGGCCGTCGCCTACCTGGACGACGACACGATGCTCCTGTCGGCCACGACGGCCGGCAAGAACCCGAAGGACCACTTCGACTTCTTCCCCCTGACGATCGATGTCGAGGAGCGGATGTACGCGGCGGGCAAGATCCCCGGCTCGTTCTTCCGTCGCGAGGGCCGCCCCAGCACCGACGCGATCCTCACCTGCCGCCTAATCGACCGCCCGCTGCGCCCGTCCTTCGTCAAGGGCCTGCGCAACGAGGTCCAGGTCGTCATCACGGTGATGGCGCTCAACCCCGACCACATGTACGACGTCCTCGCGATCAACGCCGCGTCGATGTCGACCCAGCTGTCCGGCCTGCCGTTCAGCGGCCCGATCGGCGGCGTCCGCGTCGCCCTGATCGACGGCCAGTGGGTGGCGTTCCCGAACTTCTCCCAGCTGGAGCGTGCCGTCTTCGACATGGTCGTCGCCGGCCGCGTCGTCGAGACCAGCTCGGGCCCCGACGTCGCCATCATGATGGTCGAGGCCGAGGCCACCGAGAACTCGTGGTCGCTGATCAAGGGTGACGGCGCCACCGCGCCGACCGAGGAGGTCGTCGCCCAGGGTCTGGACGCCGCCAAGCCGTTCATCGCCGAGCTGTGCCGCGCGCAGCGTGAGCTTGCCGCGGTGGCCACCAAGCCCCCGGTCACCTTCCCGACGTTCCCGGACTACCAGGACGACGCGTTCGCCGCCGTCCAGTCCTCGGTGTCGAGCGACCTCGAGCAGGCCCTGCGGATCGCCGGCAAGGCCGAGCGCGAGACGCGGATCAACGAGATCAAGGCCGCTGTGCAGGCCGAGCTGGCCGAGCGCTTCGCCGGCCGCGAGAAGGAGGTCTCGGCGGCCTACCGCAGCGTGCAGAAGGGGCTGATCCGTCAGCGCATCCTGCGTGACAGCGTCCGGATCGACGGCCGCGGGCTGTCCGACATCCGCCAGCTGTCGGCCGAGGTCGAGGTCGTCCCGCGCGTGCACGGCTCGGCGCTGTTCGAGCGCGGCGAGACCCAGATCCTGGGCATCACCACGCTGAACATGCTGCGGATGGAGCAGCAGCTCGACACGCTCTCGCCCGAGACGCGCAAGCGCTACATGCACAACTACAACTTCCCGCCGTTCAGCACCGGCGAGACCGGCCGCGTGGGCTCGCCCAAGCGCCGCGAGATCGGCCATGGCGCCCTGGCCGAGCGGGCTCTGATGCCCGTCCTGCCCAGCCGCGAGGAGTTCCCCTACGTGATCCGCCAGGTCAGCGAGGCCCTGTCGTCCAACGGCTCGACCTCGATGGGCTCGGTCTGCGCCTCGACCCTGTCGCTGCTGAACGCCGGTGTGCCGCTGCGCGCCCCGGTCGCCGGCATCGCGATGGGTCTGGTGTCCGACACCGTCGACGGCGAGACGCGGTACGCCGCCCTCACCGACATCCTCGGCGCCGAGGACGCGTTCGGCGACATGGACTTCAAGGTCGCCGGCACCCGCGAGTTCGTCACGGCCATCCAGCTCGACACCAAGCTGGGCGGCATCCCCGCCTCGGTGCTGGCCAGTGCGCTGACCCAGGCCCGCGACGCCCGCCTGCACATCCTGGACGTGATGGCCGAGGCCATCGACGTTCCGGACGAGATGAGCGAGTTTGCGCCGCGGGTGATCAGCGTCACGGTTCCGGTCGACAAGATCGGTGAGGTCATCGGCCCAAAGGGCAAGATGATCAACCAGATCCAGGACGAG
>JACMOY010000201.1 GCA_014377795.1 Actinomycetota bacterium
GATGGTCGGTCCGGATCGACGAACCCACCGGCCGACCCGTCTTCGACCCACCCATCTGGACCGGCCGACGCGGGGTGCCCCTGCCACCCCTGTGGCAACCCGATGACGGACGACCTGACGGGTGAGGACTGGTGCGGGGGCCCGGGTGCAGCTCGACGATCGGGGCGCCTTCGAGCGGCTGGTGTCAGGCGGGCATGCGGTCGAAGGGCGACGAGTACGCGTCGTCGTGGGCCAGGGCCGCCTCGGCGGCGGTGACGTCGATCCGGTCGGCCTCGGCGCGAAGCACCAGGCCGAGCAACCGGACGTCGCCCGGCGTGGGGATGCCCGTGATCTCGGGCCGGGCGAGCGCCCACGACACCGCCGCGCGCACCTGCTCGTACTCGTCGAACGGCTCGTACCAGGTGGCGTAGGCCTCGTTGTCAGCAGGCTCGCCGGCGCCGACGTTCGGCCAGTTGCGCCGGGCGACGGTCTTGATGGTCATCAGCCCGACGTCATCGGCCTTCACCCGCGCCACCAGCGCCTCGTAGTCGGCACGGTAGGCGGGGTCACGGTGCAGCGCGACGTTGATCGGGGTCAGCACCGTCGCGAAAGGGAAGCGCCGCAACGCTTCCAGGTGGGTGGCCGGGGCCGCAGGACCGTGACCGGTGATGCCGACCGCGCCCACGAGCCCCTCCTCCTGCGCGCGGACGGCCGCCTCGAGCGCCCCGCCGGCGCCCGTCGCGCGGTCGAGGTCGTCGACGTCACCGATCGCGTGCAGCTGCAGCAGGTCCACGCGGTCGGTCTGCAGCCGCTCGAGCGAGGCGTTGATCTGCGCCCACGCCGCATCGCGCTCACGCTCACCGGTCTTGGTCGACAGAAAGATCTGGTCGCGGATGCGTGGCATCCACGGCCCCAGCCGCAACTCGGCGTCGCCATAGCTCGCGGCGACGTCGAAGTGGGTGATGCCGCCGTCGAGTGCCTCTTGGACGGACGTGTCGGCGGTGTCCTGGTCGGCGCCGCCGAGGGCGGCCGCACCGTAGATGAGCACCGAGTTGGTCGCGCCTAGCCGCCCGAGTCGTCTGAGTTCCATGCTCAGGACATTAGTCCCGCAGCGGTCGCACCATCGAGTCGAGCAGTCGCTGCAGCTCGGCTGACGGGTCGAGGCTGAGCCCGGTGTGCACCGGTGACGCCTGGACGACGGTGCTGCGGGCCGCGGTCAGCCACCTGAACCGGGCGCCGGGTGGCATCGCCGCTGTGGCGGGGTGCGTCCCCACACAGACCGCGGTGACGACGTCCAGGTGCCGGCGAACGGCGGTGACGTCGAGCCCGGCGTCCAGCGCGAGGGCGCGGGTGGCGTCCAGCTCGACACCCGCCACCAGGACGTCGCCGGACCGGCTGTAGACCACGGCGCCGGCGTTCACGAACTCGCAGCGCTCCACGCGTGGCACGACCCGCAGCACGCACCACTCGTACGCGAGCAGCCCGCCGGCCGGCGTGCGCGCGTCACCGGGCCGCACGGACGGCCTCCAATGGAGCCAGCCACTGCGAGCGTGCGGCGACTCGCGCGAGCAACAGGTCGACGTACGCCTCACGTGACGCGGCGACGTCGTCGAACACGGCGGGGTCGTGGATCCAGTCGTCCGGGGCGAGGTCGACGACGGCGGTGAGCAGCTGCCGCGTCACCAGCGGGGCCAGGGCGGCGTCGGCGGCGGCCAGCGGGCCGGCCACCGGCAGCAGCACGTGCTGGTCGCCGTCGCGCAGCTCGCGGGTGACGGCGGCCTCGCGGGCCCGCCAGGTGTGGTGCCACCACAGGGCTGCGCCGTGGTCGATCAGCCACGGCCGCCCGTGCCACAGCAGCAGGTTGGGGTTGCGCCACGTGCGGTCGACGTCGTCGACGAGGGCGTCCAGCCACACGACCCGGGCGGCGAGAGCGGGGTCGACCGGGTCGACGGTGGGGTCCAGCGTGATCGAGCCGGGCAGGTAGTCCATGCCCAGGTTGAGGCCGGCGCTGGCCCGCAACAGGTCCTGCACCTCCTCGTCGGGCTCGGCGTACGCCAGCTCGGGGTCCAGGTCGACCAGCACGAGGTCGGGCACCGGTAGGGCGAGCGCGCGAGCCAGCTCGCCCACGACGATCTCGGCCACCAGGGCCTTGGGCCCCTGGCCGGCACCGCGGAACTTGACGACGTAGGTGCCGAGGTCGTCGCACTCGACCACGGCGGGCAGCGAGCCGCCCTCGCGCAGCGGCAGGACGTAGCGCAGGGCCCGGACCGTGGTGAGAGCTGACGCCGTGCCGATCGCGGTCACGTCCCGGACGCTACCGGCTCGCACAGCCGGTAGCGGACGGCGACGGCGGCGATGCGGCCGGCGCGGGTGGCCCCGATCGTGCTCGCCGACGGGCCGTAGCCCACCAGGTGCACCCTCGGGTCGCGCGTCGTCCGGCGGCCGCTCCCACACCACCCCGCCGGGCACGATCCGGTCGAACGCCACGCGCCGCCCGGCCCGGGGCGCCGTCCACGATGACGAACCGGTTACCTAGCCCGAGCCGGGCCAGGTGGTGGGCCGTCGACGACCCGGCCTGGCCGGCGCCGATCATCACGACGTCGATGAGGGTGCTGGAACCGGACTCGAGGAGTCAGCGCCGCCGTCGCCGAATCTCGTCC
>JACMOY010000202.1 GCA_014377795.1 Actinomycetota bacterium
CCGGGGCCACGACCGGGGCCACGGGCGCGGCGGTGGCCGGCTCAGCGCGCGAGGACGAGCGGGACAACTCGGCGACGCGGCTCTCGCAGGCGCTCAGCTTGGTGCGCAGCTCCTCGTTCGCGCCGTTGAGGCGGCGCAGCTCGGAGACGACCTCGTCGAGGAACTCATCGACCTCTTCCTCGTCGTACCCCTGCCTGAACTTGGTCGCGCTGAAGCGCTTGTTGACAACTTCCTCAGGGTTCATCGCCATCTGGTCACCTCTGGTGTCGTGGTCGGCCCGGCACACCGTAGCGAATCCGCAGGTGGGGGTCACCTCGGCGGCTGCGACGGCGTCGCGGGGGGGTCGCCTGAGCGGTACCGCTCAGAGCAGCTGCAGCAGCAGGAACGTCACGAAGAACAAGATCATGAACGCCAGGTCCAGCTGCACCTGGCCCAGGCGCAGCGGGGGGACGGCCCGGCGCAGCGCCTTCAGTGGCGGGTCGGTGGCGCTGAAGACGGCCTCGGCCAGCACCAGGGTGACCCCGCGGGGACGCCACTCGCGCGCGAAGACCTGGATCCAGTCGACGACCAGCCGCCCGATCAGCAGGATGAAGAAGATCAGGACCACGAAGTGCAGGATCGAGCGGATCGCGCCCACGGGTCAGCTCTGGTTGAAGAAGCCCGGTGCGGGCGCGGGCTCCTTGTCCTCGGCGACGACCTCGATGTGCGCCGGTGAGAGCAGGAAGACCTTGCTCGTCACCCGCTCGATCGCGCCGTGCAGTCCGAAGACCAGGCCGGCGGCGAAGTCGACCAGGCGCTTGGCGTCGGCGTCGTCCAGGTCGGTCAGGTTCATGATCACCGGGGTGCCCTCGCGGAACGCCTCACCGATGGTCTTGGCCTCGTTGTAGGTGCGGGGGTGGATCGTGGTGATCCGCTGCAGCTCACCCGAGGGCGCGGGGCTGGGCACCACGCGCGCCAGCGGGCGCTGCGGCAGCGCGGTCACCGCGGCGCCGTGGCCCGTGCCGTGACCGGACGCCGTCGACCCGTGCCGGGCTGAGCGCTCGCCGCCGCGGTCGTCGTGCTCGTCGTAGGTCTCGTCGTCGTAGTGGTCTTCCTCGGCCAGACCGAGGTACACCATGGTCTTGCGCAGCGCACCCGCCATCGCCAGCACCCCATCCGTTGGTCTGCACGCCGTCCGTGCCGTGTGGTGGACGCTACTGCAGAGGTGGCCGCTGCCCCAGGATGGCGCTGCCGACACGCAGGTGTGTCGCTCCCGCGGCCACCGCCTGGTCCAGGTCGCCGCTCATCCCGGCCGAGATCCAGCGGGCCTGCGGGTGCGCGGCCCGGACGGCGTCCCCGATCGTGCGCAGCCGCGCGAACGCCTCGCCGGGGTCGGCGCCCAGCGGCGCGACGGCCATGACACCGGCCAGCCGCAGGCCGGACGCCCGGGCGGCCTCGTCCGCTATCGCGGGGACCGCTGTCGGCGCGGCCCCGCCACGACCGGCCGACGCCCCGGTCTGGTCGAGGTCGACCTGGACGAGGACGTCGACGACGCGTCCCGCGTCCATGGCGCCGCTGGACAGCGGGCCCAGCAGCTCGACGCGGTCGACGGAGTGCACGACGTCGGCGTACGCCGCGACCGCCCGCGCCTTGTTGCGCTGCAGCCGGCCGATGAAGTGCCAACGCAGCCCCAGGTGGGCCAGCGCCTCGGCCTTGGCCGCGGCCTCCTGATGGCGGTTCTCGCCGACGTCGACCACGCCCAGGGCGGCCAGGCGCGCGACGTCGTCCGCCGGGAAGGTCTTGGTGACCACGACCAGGGTGACCTCAGCGGGATCGCGGCCGGCCGCCGCGCAGGCGTGGGCGATCCGCTCGCGAACCTCAGCGAGGGAGGCGGCGAGCTCGGCCGAACGCGTGTCGCTCACGAGGGGGTCAGGACGACGGCGCCGACGAACCGGCCGGTGGTGCCGTCGCGGCGGTAGGAGTAGAGGCGCGGGTCCTCGACGGTGCAGCCGGCCAGCTGCGCGACGTCTACGGACAGCGACCCGAGCTGGGCCAGGACACCGGCCGCGACGTCGATCGCCGGTTGGCCGTGCCGGTCGAGCGAGCGCGTCTCGGGGTGGACGGCAGCCACCTGCTCGCGCAGCTCGAGCGGCACCGGGTAGCAGCGCGGGCAGACCGAGGGACCCAGGCGGGCCAGGATGGTTCGCGCACCCAGGTCGCGCATCGCCGCGGCGACCCGGCGCGCCACCCCCGCGACCATGCCGCCCCGGCCGGCGTGGGCGGCTCCGGCCACCCCCGCGTCGGGGTCGGCGAGCAGCACGGGGACGCAGTCCGCGACCATGATCGCGAGGGCGAGCCCCGGGGTGGTGGTGACCAGCCCGTCGGCCTGCGGGGCGGGGCCGGTGAGCGGCCCGTCCACCTGCAGGACGGTGTCGCCGTGCACCTGCTCGACGTAGACGACGTGGTCGGGTGCCACCCGCAGGTCGGCGGCCAGAGCAGCGCGGTTGGCGAGCACGGCGGCCGGGTCGTCGCCGACGTGCAGCGCGAGGTTGAGCCCGTCGTACGGCGCGGCGCTGCCCCCGCCCGCGCGCCCGGTGACGACGAAGCGGGCCCCGCCGACGCTCTCGTCCCAGAACACGCAGGTCAGCGTAGGCGGGGCCCGCCGGGGCGCCCGAGGCGGCTACTTCAGGAAGTCGGGCACGTCCAGGTCGTCGTTGTCGTCGAAGGCCACCGAGCGACCCGAGCGCACCCGCACCGGCTCGAGGGTCTCGGGCACCACCACGACCTGCTCATCGGGCTCCGCGGCCTGCGGGACGGCGGTCGGCGCGGGCCGCTCCTGCCCCGCGGGCGCGAACTGCTGGCCACCGTAGGGGCGGTAGCCGTTCGAGGTCCCCGTCCCGACCCCGGCCGGCACCGCCGTGGGTGCGGGACGGTCGGCGGACGTCGGGGCCCGGCCGGACACCTGGCCGAGCGCGCGCTCGTTCGGCCGCTGCACTGGCGCGCCGCCGTCGAAGCCGGCCGCGATGACCGTGACCCGCACCTCGTCGCCCAGCGCGTCGTCGATGACCGCACCGAAGATGATGTTGGCCTCGGGGTGGGCGGCCTCCTGCACCAGCCGCGCCGCCTCGTTGATCTCGAACAGGCCGAGGTCGCTGCCGCCCTGGATCGACAGCAGCACGCCGTACGCGCCGTCGATGCTGGCCTCGAGCAGCGGTGAGGAGATCGCCAGCTCGGCGGCCTGCACGGCACGGTCCTCGCCGCGGGCCGAGCCGATGCCCATCAGCGCGCTGCCGGCGCCCTGCATGACGGACTTGACGTCGGCGAAGTCCAGGTTGATCAGGCCCGGGGTGGTGATCAGGTCGGTGATGCCCTGCACACCCGACAGCAGCACCTGGTCGGCGCTCTTGAACGCGTCCAGCATGCTGACCGCGCGGTCGCTGATCGACAGCAGCCGGTCGTTCGGGATGACGATCAGGGTGTCGACCTCCTCGCGCAGCGAGGCGATGCCGGTCTCGGCGCTGTTGGCGCGCCGTCGTCCCTCGAAGGTGAAGGGGCGGGTCACGACGCCGATGGTGAGGGCGCCCAGCGAGCGGGCGATGCGGGCCACGACGGGGGCGCCGCCGGTGCCGGTGCCGCCGCCCTCGCCCGCGGTGACGAAGACCATGTCGGCGCCCTTGAGCACCTCCTCGATCTCCTCCGCGTGGTCCTCGGCGGCACGCTTGCCGACCTCGGGGTCGGCGCCGGCGCCCAGCCCGCGGGTGAGCTCGCGGCCGACGTCCAGCTTGACGTCGGCGTCGCTCATCAGCAGCGCCTGGGCGTCGGTGTTGGTCGCGATGGACTCGACGCCCTTGAGCCCGACGTCGATCATCCGGTTGATCGCGTTGACGCCGCCGCCGCCGATGCCGACGACCTTGATCACGGCCAGGTAGTTCTGCGGTGCTGCCACGGCGCTGCCTCTCGTGTGGTGCCTGATGGGAACCTCACCCTCAACTGGAGGGTTATAGTTATGTCAACCTCGCGCTGACGCAGACGTTAGGTGCGGCGCACCACGAAGCCAACGACCGACGTCGGCGTGTCGGCACGTTCTTGCGCCGACCGCGCGTCGAGCGGGTCCCCGCGCCTTGACCACCGCCGTGGTTGCGGTGCGGTGCTCGTGCCCAGAACCGTTGTGCCGCAACCATCGCTGTGTCCATGTGACGGCCGGGGCCGGGCGGGCGGACGCTCAGCGCAGGACGGGGGTGGCCGGCGAGCTGAGGTCGTAGACCTTCGCGGGCGTGCGGCGCAGGACGGCGTAGATCGCGGCCTTGCGCTCGCTGTGGTCCGGCCCGCCCCACACGACGGTCGAGTCGCCCACGGTCAGGCGGACGTCGTCCGGCGAGCCGGCCGTGACCGACTGCACGGTCGAGCGCACCGGGGCGGGCAGCGCGGCGAGCACGGCCACGGCCGCGCGCAGCGCGGGGCGGGCCTGCTCGCTCAGCGACACCCGGATCACCGGCAGGCCCGGCAGCGGCGCCGCCGCGGAGGCGAACGCCACCCCGGCCGAGTCGACGACGCGGAAGCCGCCGGACGCGACGGGCACCAGGGCCGCCGGGGTCCGCGCCTGCACCACGACGTCGAGCGTGGAGGGCCAGTGCCGCCCGACGGTGACGGCCTCGACGAAGGGCAGCGCACGCACCCGCTCGGCCATCGCCGGGGTGTCGACCTGTGCCAGCGGACGTCCCATCGGCGCCGCCGCGGCCGCGCGCACCTGCTCGGCGCGGGTGGCGCCGACCCCGCTGACGCTCACCTCGCGCACCACCAGCGCGGGGCCGACGGACAAGAACGCGGCGAGCGCGACGAGCAGGACCGCGAGCACCACGACGACCGCGAGGGGACGTCGGTGCCGCCAGCGGGCGGCGCGGGCCCGGGCGGCGAAGCGGGCGCTGGTGCTGCCGGGGCCGGGGGCCGGACGGCGCAGCGGCCGGGTGGTCGTCACGGCCGCACCGGCGCCGGGCCCAGCAGGGCGAGCACCTCGTCGGCGAGCAGGGTGACGTCGCCGGCGCCGATGGTCAGCAGCACGTCGCCCGGCCGCAGCCGGTCGCGCACGGCGTCGGCGGTGTCGGACCACGAGGGCACATAGCCGACGCGGTCAGCCGGCAGCGGCACGGCGGCCGCGACCAGGGCCCCGGACACCCCCGGCAGGGGGTCCTCCCGGGCGGCGTACACGTCCATCACGACGACCTCGTCGGCGCCGCCCAGGGCTGCGCCGAAGGCCGCCGCGAAGTCGCGGGTGCGGCTGAACAGGTGCGGCTGGAACACCACGACCAGGCGTCCGGCGCCGGCGACCTGGCGTCCGGTGGCGACGGCGGCCACCACCTTGCCGGGGTTGTGGGCGTAGTCGTCGAAGATCTGCACGCCCCCGGCACGGCCGCGCGGCTCGAAGCGCCGCCGGGTGCCGCCGAAGGTGGCGACGCCGGCCAGCGCGACGGGGGCGGGCGTCCCGAGGGCAAGGGCGGCGGCCACCGCGGCCAGGGCGTTGAGGGCGTTGTGGTGACCGGGGACACCGAGCGCGACCTCACCGATCCGGCGTCCGCGGTCGACGACGGCGAAGTGAGCGCCCGTCGTGCTGGCCCGCAGGTCGACCAGGCGCAGGTCGGCGGTGGCCGACTCGCCGTAGGTGACGACGCGGATCCCTCGTTCTCGGGCGACGTCGGCCAGCCGCGCCGAGCCCGCGTCGTCGGCGCACGTCACGAGCAGCCCCCCTGGCCGGATGCTCGCGGCGAACGCCGCGAAGCCGGCCTCGACCCCGGCCAGGTCGCCGTAGTGGTCGAGATGGTCGGGCTGGACGTTGGTGACGACGGCGACGTCGGGGCGGTAGACGACGAACGTCCCGTCGCTCTCGTCCGCCTCGAGGACGAAGACGTCGCCGCTGCCGTGGTGGGCGTTGGTGCCGCTCTCGGTGAGCTCGCCGCCGATCGAGAACGACGGGTCGAGGCCGGCGTGCTGCAGCGTCACGGTGAGCATGGACGTGGTGGTGGTCTTGCCGTTGGTGCCGGCGACCGCGACGACGCGGTGGCCCCGCGCCAGGGACGCGAGCGCCTGCGAGCGGTGCAGCACGACCAGCCCCCGCTCGTGAGCGGCCACCAGCTCGGGGTTGGTCGCGCGGATCGCCGAGTTGGCGACCACGGTGCGCGCGCCGGCCAGGTGCTCGGGGTCGTGGCCCAGGTGCACCCGCGCCCCCTCGGCGCGCAGGGCCGTGAGCAGCGCCGAGTCCTTGGCGTCGCTGCCGCTCACGGCCATGCCGCGGGCGAGCATGATCCGGGCGATCCCCGACATCCCGGCCCCCCCGATGCCGATGAAGTGCACCGGTGCGAGCTGGGTGGCCGGCTGGGCGTCGCTCACGTGCGGCCCGCGGGGGCTGCCGCGACGCTCGCCGGTGCGCCGACGACGGCGGCCAGCACCAGGTCGGCGAGCCGCTCGTCGGCGTTCGGCACCCCGAGGGCGGCGGCCGACCCGGCCATCGACTGCAGCGCGGCGGGGTCGCCGAGCAGCGGCACCAGGGTGGTGCGCACCCAGTCGGGTGTGCAGTCCGCGTCGGCGACCAGCAGCCCGCCACCGGCGGCCACCACCGGCTCGGCGTTCAGCCGCTGCTCGCCGTTGCCGACCGGCAGCGGCACGTAGGCCCCTGGTAGTCCGACGGCGGTCAGCTCGCACACGGTGTTGGCGCCGGCCCGGCACGCCACCAGGTCGGCTGCGGCGTAGGCCAGCTCGATCCGGTCCAGGTAGGGGACGACGACGTACGCCGGACCGCCCGCGGGTGCGGCACCGAGGTCGAGCGGCACGTCCTTGCCCAGACCGCTCGCGTGCAGCACCTGGACACCGGCGGCGAGCAGGTCGCGGGCGGCGGCGCCGAAGGTGTGGTTCAGCCGCTGGGCGCCCAGCGAGCCGCCCGTGACGAACAGCGTCGTGCGCGCGGGATCCAGGCCGAGCGCCCCGAAGGCGCTCTCGCGCACCTCTTCGCGACGCAGCCGGCTGATCTCGGGACGCAGCGGCATGCCCGTGTGCACCGCGTGCGGCAGCGGCGTTCCGGGGAAGCTGACCGCGACGTACGGGGTGCAGCGCGCCCCCAGCTTGTTGGCCAGGCCCGGCAGGGGGTTCTGCTCGTGGATCACGATCGGGACGCCGCGCCGCCGGGCCGCGAGGTACAGGGGAGCGCTGACGTAGCCGCCGAACCCGACGACGACGTCCGCCCCGGTGCTCTCGATCGCCGCGCCCGCGGCCCTGACCGCCGCGCTCACCCGCCGGCCCAGCCGGGCCAGGTCGGCGCCGGGGCGCCTCGGCATAGGGACCTTGGGGACGGTCAGGAAGGGGTACCCGCGCTCGGGCACCAGCCGTGCCTCGAGCCCCTCGGCCGTGCCCAGGGCGGTGATCGTCGTGGCGGGGTCGCGGCGGCGCAGGCAGTCAGCGAGCGCGAGCAGCGGCGAGACGTGACCGGCCGACCCGCCGCCGGCCAGCAGGACGGCCAGGCTCACGACCGGGCCGCGCGGCGGCTTCGAGGCGCGGCGGGGGGGCGCGAGCGCGACAGCGACCCCGGCAGCACGGCCAGCGAGCGGCGGACGACGCCCACGCGCATGGTCAGCGCCTCGGGCGCGCCGGGCTCTCGGCGGGCGAACGACATCAGCATGCCGAGGGCGACCATCGAGGTGATCAGCGCCGAGCCGCCCGAGGAGACCAGCGGCAGCGGGACGCCGATGACCGGCAGCATCCCGATGACGGCGCCCACGTTGACGAGCATCTGGCCGAGCAGCCAGGCCATCGCCCCGGCTGTCGCGATCCGCACGAACAGGTCGTCAGCGCGGCTGACCAGCCGCAGGCACGCGTAGCCGAGCACCAGGAACAGCCCGAGGACGACGAGGGTGCCCGGCAGCCCCAGCTCCTCGCCGATGATCGCGAAGATGAAGTCGGTGTGGGCCTCGGGCAGCCACGACCACTTCTCGCGGCTGGCGCCCAGGCCGACGCCCCACCAGCCGCCGTCGGCCAGCGCGTACTTGCCGTGGATCGGCTGCAGGCAGGTGCCGAGCTTGTCGGTGCAGGTGCCGCCGATCCAGGCGCCGATGCGGTCCATCCGGTTGGGGCTGGTCAAGACGAGCAGGGCGACCACGCCGGCCATCACCGCGCCGGCAGACAGGAACATCCGCGCCGGTGCCCCGGCCGCGAAGACGAGGGCGGCGAGGATGACGAGCAGGATCATCGCGGTGCCCAGGTCGTTGCCCGCGAGGACAAGCAGCAGGGCGAGGGCGCCGACGGGGAACAGCAGCGGGACCACAGCGTGCTTCCACTGCTGGATCAGCGGACGCTTGCGCACCAGTACGGCGGCGCCCCACACCACGAGCGCCAGCTTCAGCGCCTCACTGGGCTGCAGCCGCATGCCGGCGACGCCGATCCAGTTGCGGTTGCCGTTCACGCTGACGCCGAGTGGTGAGAACACCATCAGCTGGGCGACCAGCGTCAGGACGACCGCTGGCCAACCCAGCGCCTTCCACGCCTTCAGCGGCAGCCGCGAGGCGATCACCATGAGCGGGAGCCCCAGCATCGCGAACACCAGCTGGCTGCGGAACACCGTGAACACCGAGCCGCTGTCCTTCAGCGAGGTGACGGACGATGCCGACAGCACCATCACCAGGCCGATCACCAGCAGGAGCAGGGTCGCGCCGAGCAGCAGGTAGTAGGTCATGACCGGCGAGTCGAGCCGGCCCAGCGCCGGCAGGTGGCGCTGCAGACCGGTGGGCCGCACCGGACGCCGGGTGCCGGCCACCCGCGCCCGGTGGGCGGACGAGTCGGCGGACTGGGCTGCGGTCGACGTGGTGCTGGCCACTGCTACGAACCGGCCCGGACGAGCCGGCGCACCGCCGCCGCGAACTCGTCACCGCGCTCGGCGTAGTCGCGGAACATGTCCGTGGACGCCGCCGCGGGCGCGAGCAGCACGGTGTCGCCGGGACGCGCGAGGGCAGCGGCGGTCCGCACGACGTGGTCCATGACCCCAGTCTCGACGCTGTCGACCACGACGACCGTGACATCCGGCGCGTGTCGCGCGACGGCCTGGGCGATCAGCGCCCGGTCGCGGCCCAGCAGCACCGCCGCCCGGAGCCGAGAGGCGTTGGCGCGCACCAGGTCGTCGACGTCCGCCCCCTTGAGCACCCCCCCGGCCACCCACACCACGCCCTCGTACGCCGACAGCGCCGCGGCCGCGGCGTGCGGGTTGGTCGCCTTGCTGTCGTCGACGAACGCCACGCCGGCGACGTCAGCGACGTGCGCGATCCGGTGCGGGTCGGGGACGAAGCCGCGCAGGCCGTCACGCACCGCGGCCGGCGCCACGCCGTGCGCCCGGGCCAGCGCCGCGGCCGCGAGCGCATTCGCCACCTGGTGCGGCGCCAGCGTCGGGGCGGCGCCCTGGACGTCGGCGAGGGTGGCAAGCTCGGCCGCCGAGGTGCGCCGCTCGGCGACGAAGGCGCGGTCGGCGAGCACGTCGTCGACCACTCCGATCATGCCGACCGAGGGGATGCCCAGCGTGAAACCCGTTGCGACGCAGCCATCCTGGACGTCGGCGTCGCGCACCAGCTGCTCGGTGACGGGGTCCTGCACGTTGTAGACG
>JACMOY010000203.1 GCA_014377795.1 Actinomycetota bacterium
AGGCCCAGGCCCGGGCGCGCGACGACCAGGTCGCCGGCTGCGGCATAGGGCGTCCCGATCACGCCCACGACGGTCGCCGGCCGGGCGCCGTCCTGCAGGGCGATGGCCGACCCGACGCCGAGGTCGTGCGCGGCGAGCTGACGCGTGACCAGCACCTCGGTGTCGGCGCGCGGCATCCGTCCCTGCACCACCGTGAACGCCCCGACCAGCGCGGGGGTGAGGGGGTCGATGACGACTGCCTCGGCGGACAGGGAGCCGCGCGCCGTGCGGATCGAGGTGCCGGTGCTGGGCAGGTCGATGACCGTCCCGCCGGTGAGGTGCTGCAGCTGGGGCGCGGTGAGCGGGGCGGTCGTGGAGGTGCCCACGAACGACTGGCTGTTCATCGTCGGGTCTTGCAGCACCGCGCCGCCGCCGTTCGAGAGCGCGGCCGCGGTGGCGCCGAGCCGCGACGGGATCGACTCGACCGGCGACACGTCGTTGGTGACGTACAGCGTCGCGAGCGTCGTCACCAGCGCCACCGGCAGCCCGACCATGGCCACCACCAGCGCGCTGCGGCCGCGGGAGCGCAGCACGTCGCGGCGGGCGATGCGCAGCGCGGGGCGCCACCCGGTCAGCACGTCGGGCCCTCGAGCAGCTGCTCGGGCTCGGCCGGGACGCCGGTCGTGTCGACGATCACGCCGTCGCGGACGAAGACGACCCGGTCGGCCCACGCGGCGTGCCGTGCCTCGTGGGTGACGAGCAGACCGGCGGCTCCGGTGTCGACGCGGGCGCGCAGCACCTGCAGCACCGCCTCGCCGGTGTCGCTGTCCAGCGCCCCGGTGGGCTCGTCGGCCAGCACCAGGCGCCGATCGCCGACCAGCGCGCGGGCGATGGCCACCCGCTGCTGCTGACCGCCCGACAGCTGGCCGGGGAACCGGTCGGCCAGGCCCTCGACGTCCACCTGGGTCATCGACGCCAGCGCGGCGCGGCGCGCGGCCGCGGTGCGGACGCCGTCCAGCTCCAGCGGCAGCATGACGTTCTCGACCGCGGTCAGCGTCGGGATGAGGTTGAGGTCCTGGAAGACGTAGCCCAGCGAACGCCGGCGCAGCCGGGCGACGTCGGCGGCCGACATCCGCGACAGGGCCTGGCCCTGCACGTACACCTCGCCGGACGTCGGTGGGTCCAGGCCGCCGGCCAGGGTCAGCAGGGTGGACTTGCCCGAGCCCGAGGGGCCCATGACGGCCACCAGCTCACCGGGCCGGACGACGAGGCTGACCTCGCGCAGCGCGTGCACCGCGGTCGGGCCCTGGCCGTGCACCCGGCTGACCGACCGCAGCTCGAGCACCGCTCCGGTCACCGGCCGGCGCTGGGTGGGCTGGTCGAGGGTGGCGGTCACCGGGTCACCTGCCGGGCGGGCGCGTCCAGGGGTGTGCAGGATGCGGGTGCCGTGCGGGCCCGGCGCAGCAGGCGGGACTCGACGTGGTCGAGCCAGCGCACCTCGGCCTCGGCAGTGAAGACCAGGTGCTCGAGCACCAGCAGCCAGGCGAGGTCGTCCTCGGTGGTGGCCCGCTGCTTGAGCCGGGTGAGGTCCTGCAGGCCGCGCAGGCTCTGCGTGCGCTGGGCCTGCACGACGGCGGGCACGTCGACGTCCTGCACCGTGACGGCCAGGGCCAGCTTGATCGCCAGCTCGTCGCGCGGGTGGTCGCTGCGGTCGACCGGTGTCAGCCACCACCGGCCGACCGCCTCACGACCTGCGGCGGTCAGGCGGTAGGCGATCCGCCCCTCCTCGTCCGACCCCCCTGCGGCCTCGACCAGCCCGTCGCGGTCCAGCCGGGACAGGGTCGTGTAAACCTGCCCGACGTTCAGCGGCCAGGTGCCACCGGTGCGTCGTTCGAACTCCACGCGCAGCTGCGCGCCGTACATCGGCTGCTGCGCGAGCAGCGCCAAGAGCCCCTGACGGATCGACATGACGTCCCCCCCATACCCGGTATTACTGCTGACGGGGATAGGTATACGCGGTATTCACGCGGCTCGTCAAGGGTCAGAGGGTGAGCAGCACCTTGCCCACGTGCCGGCTGTCCGCGAGCACCTGGTGCGCCTCGCCGGCCGAGGCCAGCGGCAGCCGGGTCCAGACGACCGGCCGGATCGCGCCCGAGGCCACCAGGGGCCAGACGTGCTCGCGCACCGCGGCGACGATGGTGGCCTTCTCGGCAGCCGGCCGCGAGCGCAGCGACGTCGAGATCACCGCCGCACGCTTGCCCATCAGCGCAGCCAGGTCGAGCTCGGCGCGGGTGCCGCCCTGCAGCCCGATCACCAGCAGCCGGCCGCTGGGGGCCAGCACCTCGATGTTGCGGCTCAGGTACTTGGCGCCCATGTTGTCGAGGATGACGTCGGCGCCGCGGCCGTCGGTCGCAGCGCGCACCGCCTCGACGAAGTCCTCGTCCCGGTAGTTGACGAGGACGTCGGCCCCGAGCTCGGCGCACCGGGCCAGCTTCTCGGCTGAGCCGGCCGTCACCGCCACCGTCGCGCCGACGTGGTGAGCCAGCTGCACCGCCATCGTGCCGACGCCGCTGGACCCACCGTGCACCAGCAGGGTCTCGCCCGGCTGCAGCGCGGCGGTCATGAAGACGTTGCTCCACACCGTGCAGGTGACCTCGGGCAGCGCCGCCGCGTCGACGAGCGACACGCCGTCGGGCACGGGCAGCAGCTGGCCGGCGGGCACGGCCACCAGCTCGGCGTACCCGCCGCCCGAGAGCAGCGCGCACACCTGCTGGCCGACGGTCCACCCGCTGACGCCCTCGCCCAGGGCCGCGACGGTGCCGCTGCACTCCAGTCCGGGGTACGGCGAGGCGCCCGGCGGCGGGTCGTAGTGCCCCTGTCGCTGCATCAGGTCGGCGCGGTTGACGGCCGTGGCCGCCACCCGCACCAGCACCTCGCCGGGCCCGGCCTCGACGTCCGGGACCTCGCTCAGGTGCAGCACCTCGGGACCGCCGGGCGTGGTGATCGTGATCGCTTTCATGCCGGCCGAGCCTAAGTGGTCTGACCACGGACCTGCGTGACATCGCGGGCCCGGGCCAGGTCGGCTGCGGTGTCGACATCGAGGCTGGCCTGCACCGACAGCGCCACCCGGACGACGGTGAGCGCGGTGAGCAGCGACCGCACCGACCGCCCGGCGGGGTCGGCGCCGACGGCCCGGCGCAGCGGACCGACCCGGTAGCAACCGGTGAGCGGCTGGTCGGCCCCGGACGGGTCGACGCCGATCGCCGCGTCCGCCTCCCCCAGCGCCTCGAGCAGCAGCGGCAGCGCCGGCCCGACGAACGGCTGGTCACCGGCCAGGACGAGGACCACGTCGTCGTCATCCAGACCGACCAGTCCGGCGGCCAGCCCGGCGACCGGGCCCCCGCCGGGCGGGTCCTCACGGACCCAGGTGACCGGCTGCGTCGTCGTCCGGTGCGGGCCGACCGCTGACATCTGAACGAACGGCAGCGCGTCGCGCACGCCCGCGAGCAGGGCGTCCAGGACCGTGACGCCACGGCCGAGGGTGGCGGCCAGCTTGTCGTGACCCAGGCGCCGCGAACCGCCCCCGGCGAGGACGACCACCCGGGCCGGACGCAGGGATTCGCTCACCGCCCGAGTATCACGGGGTGCACGCCGACACGCCGCGGCTAGCCCGAACGGGTGAATGGCGCCGCGTGGCCGATCAATGTCCGCGGCCTGCCCGCCGAAGGGTGAGAAGACCGGCGACCAAGGGATGCCACCATGCTGCACAACCAGGGGATCAGGACCAAGCTGCTCGCGGTCCTGGCACTGCCCATTCTCGCGCTCGTCGTCGTGGCGAGCGTGATCTCGCTGCAGGCCTTCGGCCAGGCCGGGCGCGCCCGCCAGGTCGAGAGCCTGGCGCAGGGCGCGGGAGCGCTCGGCTCGACGGTGTCCAGCCTGCAGGCCGAGCGCACCGTGTCGGTCGCCGCGCTGCAGATGAAGCCGGTCGCCGCCGAGCTGAAGAAGGCCCGCGCGTCCACCGACGCGGCGCTGGCCGCCAGTGACGAGCTGCTCGGGTCGGTCGACATCGCAGCCCTGTCGCCGCAGGCCACCGCCGCGGTCGCCGAGGCCACGCGTGGCCACGCCGAGCTCAAGGCGCTGCGGGCCGACGTCACCAAGGGCTTCGTCGAGGCACCCCAGGTCGCCGACCGCTACGCCGCGATCATCAGGGCAGACATCGCGCTGCCGCAGCGCATCGGTGCCGGGCTGGCCGACCGCGCGATCGGCGCCCAGCTGTCGTCGTACACGACCGCCCAGCAGCTCGTCGAGCTCGCCACCCAGGAGCGTGAGACCGGGCTGACGGTCATCTCGGCCGGGGCCGTGGACGGCGCGACCGGCTCGGCGCTGGCCCGCACGACCGCCCTGCAGAACGAGGCCGTCGTGGCCTTCCGCCAGGACGCGACCCCCGACCAGGTCAAGGCCCTGGACGCCGCACTGTTCATGCCAGTGGCCCCCCGGGCGACCTACCGCGACACCCAGCAGGCCATGCTCGCCGTCGGCACCGGGGGGCGCGTCAAGCTCAGCTCGTCGACCTGGCGCAACGCCACCAACGACCGCATCACCGCGCTTCGCACCCTCGCCGGCCCGATCGCCGGCAACGCCGCCACGGTCGCCGGGGCGTCGGCGTCCTCGGCCAGCACCCGCGCCGCGCTCGTCCTGGCCGGTGGTGGTCTGCTGGTCGCCCTGCTCGTGCTGATGGGCCTGGTGCTCTCGCGGACCATCACCCGCCCGCTGCGCCGTCTCACCGAGGTGGCCAGCCAGATGCGCGACGAGCTGCCGCTGATGGTCGAGCGGATGGCGACCCCGGGCGACGGTCCCGGCGTCACGACCCCGGACATCCCGGTCAGCGGCAACGACGAGGTGGGCCGGCTCGCGCAGGCCTTCCGTGACGTCAACGCCACGACCGTCCGGGTGGCCGAGGAGCAGGCTGCGCTGCGCGCCTCGATCGCGGAGATGTTCGTCAACGTCGCGCGCCGCAACCACGTGCTGCTCTCGCGGCAGCTGTCGTTCATCGACCAGCTCGAGCGCACCGAGGAGAACCCCGACACCCTCGACAACCTGTTCCGCCTCGACCACCTCGCCACCCGCATGCGGCGCAACGCCGAGTCGCTGATCGTCCTGGCCGGCATCGACGCCGGACGCCGGCTGCGTCGTCCGATGCCACTGTCGGACGTGATCCGCACCGGAGTCAGCGAGATCGAGCGCTACGACCGGGTGGACCTCGCGCTGCAGGCCGACCCGCCGATGGTCGGGCACGTCGCGCTGACCGCCGCGCACCTGCTGGCCGAGCTGCTCGAGAACGCCACCCAGTTCTCGAACCCCGACACCCGGGTCGTCACCGCGACGACGTTCACCTCGCGCGGCGTGCGCATCACGATCACCGACCTCGGCCTGGGGATGACCTGGGACGAGATCAGCGACGCCAACGAGCGCATCGCCAACCCTCCGATGAGCGACGTCGTGGGTTCGCAGCGGCTGGGCTTCTACGTCGTCGGCCGCCTCGCCCGCCGCCTGGACGCCACCATCGAGCTCAAGCCCGGGCGCGCCCAGGGCACGATCGTCACGATCGACCTGCCGCCGGGCCTGTTCGTCACGGGCACGGTCATCGAGATCCCGATCGGCCTGGACGACGCGTTCGAGGCCGACCCCGGCCAGCCCGAGCTGGTCGACCTGACCGCCGACGGCACCCTCGCAGGGCCCACCGACCCTGGCACCACCTCGCCCGACGCTGCGCGCAACGGGGGGCTGGCGCAGCGTGGGTCCGCCCCGGCGCAGCCCATCCAGCCGGTGCAGCCGACCCAGCCGGCCGCCGATCGCGACGAGGTGCCCGCGCGCAGGGCGTCCGCGCCCGGATCGCTGCTGCCGACCCGTCGGGGGTCGCGGGAGTCCGTGGACGCCCTCGCCGGCTCGCCCGTGGCGGACACCCTGCCGCCGGTCGTGCCGGAGGCACCCGCCGCGACGGGGGCGCCGCGCGGCGGCATCTTCAGCGGCTTCCGCGCCCGGCGCGAACCGGCGCCCGCGGCTGCGACCGGCGCCGACGCCTTCGGGCACCTGCCGGCGATCGAGGACTCGGCGACCACCTTTGTGCCCGTCCTGGAGCCCGCTGCCGACGTCACCGACCCGACCAAGGTCGTGCGCGACCTGCCGCACCGCGCCACCCTGCCGGCCGTCGACCCCACCGTCGAGGCGGCCGACACCGTCCCCGCACCCGTGCTGCACCCGTCGGCCCTGGACGCCGTCCTGCTCGCCCCCGGGCCGCTGGACGACGGCTGGGTCCCAGCCTTCGAGCCTGAGCCGGTCGCGGTGTTGGAGCCTGAGCCGGTTGCCGTGCTGGAGCTTGAGCCGGTCGCGGTGCTGGAGCCTGTGCCGGTCCCTCTGCCCGAGCCGGTTGCCGTGCTGGAGCCGGTCGCCGTGCTGGAGCCTGAGCCGGTCGCTCTGCTGGAGCCTGAGCCGGTCGCTCTGCTGGAGCCTGAGCCGGTTGCCGTGCTCGAGCCCGAGTGGACGCCCGTGGTCCTGGACCCCGAGCCCGCGCCGGCCGTCTCGGTGCAGACGCACGTCGAGCCCGAGCCGGTCGTGGAGCCCGCCCCCGTGGGCACTGCGCACTCGGCGCTGTCCGAGCTGGCGGCCGAGCAGGCGACCGAGCCCGAGCCCGCGCTCCCTGCGCCGACCCCGGTCGGTGTGATGTCGATGGACATCCTCCCGGCCCGCAGCGCCGGCCGCGGGCTGCGCCTGCGCCGCCCGGGCAAGGCCAAGCCGGCGCCCGTGCCGCCACCGCCGTCCCCCCGCCTGCCTGCGCAGACCAGGTCGACGCCGATGACGACCCCGGCGCCGGTGGCCGCGTCCTCGCAGCCTGCCGCGGCGGCAGTCGAGGCGCCCTCGTGGGCCTCGTCCGCCCCCGTCGCCGAGCCCGGGCCGTTCGGCGGGTCCCCGTTCGCGCAGATGGCCACCGAGAGCTCCGCCGTCTCGGCCGAGCCGACCCCGACGCCCGCCGAGCCGATCGCTGCGCCGCCGAGCCTGTTCGCTGCCGCGCCGAGCACGGACGTCGGGGCCGCACCGGCCCAGCCGACCTTCGACCAGCCGGCGCTCGACCAGCCGGCGTTCGAGCAGCCGGCGTTCAGCCAGCCCGTGTTCAGCCAGCTGGTGGCCCACCCGCCGGTCGAGCGGGAGCAGGTCGTCCCGACGCGGGCGGTGCCGGCGCTGGGGGCGGCGCAGTCGCTGCGCGAGCGCTCGGCCATGGCGTCCGAGGCGCTGTCCGAGCTCAGCGCGCTGTCGACGTACCGTCCGGAGGCGCTGCCCACCGCACCGGCCAACCTGGTGCGGCGCACGCCCCTGGCCTCGGGCGCCGGACAGCCGCCGGCGCCCGCGCAGGAGCCGGACGGCCTGCGTCGGGGCAACCGCAACGCCGCCGACGTCCGCAGCATGCTGAGCGGCTTCCAGGCTGGCGTCGAACGCGGCCGCACCTCACCGGGCGCACCCCGCGGCACGTCGGGGACCGGGCAGTGGGCGCCGCGAGGGCGTCCCGGCCTCAAGGCGACGCCCCGTACGACCGATCAGACCATGAGCACCGACCCCGCAGCACGAGCGACCGAGGAGCACGACCGTGACCACGATGAGCACCGAGGCAGCCAACTTCAGCTGGCTCCTCGACAACTTCGTCAAGAGCGTCCCGGGGGTGCGGCACACGCTGGTGGTGTCGGCCGACGGCCTGCTGATGGCCGTCTCGGACGACCTGGACCGCACCAGCGGTGACCAGCTGGCGGCCATCGTCTCGGGGATGGCGAGCTTGACCCGCGGTGCGGCCCGCCAGCTTCGCAGCGGCGAGGTGCGTCAGTCGATCGTCGAGATGGACACGATGTTCTTGTTCACGATGAGCATCAACGACGGGTCGGTGCTGTCGGTGATGGCCGAGGCCACCTGCGACGTCGGGCTGATCGGCTACGAGATGGCGCTGCTGGTCAGCCGCACCGAGGCGACCCTGACGCCGCAGCTGATCAGCGAGATGCGCTCGCGCCTGCCGGTCACCGGCGTCGTCCGCGTCGGCGTCGGCGGGT
The DNA here is from genome assembly GCA_014377795.1 of Actinomycetota bacterium. GTDB lineage: Bacteria > Actinomycetota > Actinomycetes > Actinomycetales > Angustibacteraceae > JACMOY01. Next base: position 8,070 of record JACMOY010000203.1, read on the forward strand.
GATCCCGGTGGAGCCCATGGACTTCCCGTCGGACGGGACGGATGGGGGTGAGGACGACGGCGCCGACGAGCGCGCCTACGCGGTCCGGCCCTACGCGATCACCGGTGGACGCACCAGAGCTGGTGCGCGACACCACCTGCCGGTCGAGGCACTGGTGCAGGGACTGGCGTCGCCGGACACCGTGCCCAGCACCCCCGAGCGGCGTCGGATCCTGACGCTGACCCGTGACCAGTACCTCTCGGTCGCCGAGCTGTCGGCCCACATCGAGGTCCCGGTCGGCGTCGTACGCGTCCTGATCGGTGACCTCGCCGACGAAGGACTCGTGCGCGTGCACGGCCTGTCGTCCACATCGTCGTCCGCGGCTACCAGCCTCAGCGTCCTGGAGAGTGTTCTCAATGGCATTTCCTCGCTCTGACGTCGCGTCCCCGCCAGTGCCCTCGGGCGCTCGGGGCGCCGTCAACCCGCACCCCGAGACCGCCCCCACGGTCGTCAAGATCGTCGTCGCCGGTGGCTTCGCGGTCGGCAAGACCACGTTCATCGGGTCGATCAGCGACATCGAGCCGCTGTCGACCGAGGCGGCGATGACCGAGCACTCGCTCGGCGTCGACGACGCGGGTGGCGTCTCGGACCGCAAGACCACCACCACGGTGGCCATGGACTTCGGCCGCATCTCGCTGCCGGGCAACCTGTGGCTCTACCTGTTCGGCACCCCGGGCCAGGACCGGTTCCTGTTCATGTGGGACGACATGGTCAAGGGCGCGATCGGCGCTGTCGTCCTGGTCGACACCGACCGGCTCGAGCAGTGCTTCCCCGCGGTCGACTACTTCGAGTCGCGCCAGATCCCGTTCGTCGTCGCGGTCAACTGCTTCGACGGGGTCGCGCGCCACCAGATCGAGGACGTCCGCGAGGCGCTCGCGATCCCCGCCCACGTGCCGATGCTCTACACCGACGCCCGCACCCGCGCGGCGACCAAGCAGACGCTGATCTCCGTCGTCCAGCTGGCCATGCAGCGCCTGCAGGCCGTCTGACGCCGGCCCCCCCAGTCCGGCACTTGCTGCGCTAAGTGTCATCCCGCCTGCAGCCCCGGCGCCAGTTAGTGACGCAAGTGGCGTGTCAGGGGGGGGGGGATCTCCCCGGAGCCGCGGGCGACGCGGCTCGGGGGGGGCACCACGG
>JACMOY010000204.1 GCA_014377795.1 Actinomycetota bacterium
AGCGTCTCGGGAGGCGTACGGCCACCCGTCGGCGAGCACGGCCCACAGCGCTTCTGGGCAGGCAGTGCTCCCGCGACGAACCGGCTCGAGGGCGTCGTCAGGGGCGTCGGCAGGTGTCGTCATGTGAGGTCAGCGACTGCAGGCCCACGGCGCCGGCTGTGGCGGTCGGCCGGGCGAGCGGGTGCACCGACAGCAGGCGCGGGGTGGTCAGGGTCGCGGTCGGGGCCTCGGCCGGCCCGATCGCCGCGGCCAGGCCGGTGATGCCGGCCGGGGTGGGCACCTGGGCGTACTCGCGCCCGATCCGCTGGCTGAGCAGGGCCCGCTCGGCGGGGTCGAGCCCCGTCACGCGCATCCGCTCGTAGTCCCGGTGGGTGCTCTGGGTGGCGGCCCAGCTGCTGGGGGTGTGCACCTGCACCTCGACCAGGCGTCCGGTACGAGCGTCGGCGAGGGTCAGGTTGAGCCCGCGATAGCGGGGGCTGGGCCAGAAGTCTCTGCCGCGCACCAGCTGCAGGCCCTGGCCGCGCAGTGAGGCGACGACGGTCGCCACCGCCGCCACGTACCGGTCGTCCGGTGCGACGAGGGTGTACCGAACGGTGTCGTTCACCGCGGCGACCACGGGGCGCAATGCGGCGCCCGGCTCGGCCAGCGGTCCGCTGAGCTTGCGGTACAGCGACGCACGGGTCTTGACGACGTGGTCGTGCCCCACACGACGGACGCCGGAGCGCAGGGCCGCCGCCTCGACCCGCGGGGTGAGGTCGGCGGCGGCCCACCGCGCGTCGCGGGCGACCGCGGCCGCCACGAGGTGCTGCTCAGGCAGCAGACGCGACACCCCACCGGTCCGGTCGGCGGGTGCGGCGTACGGCCGCAGGTCGCGCAGCCGCAGCCGCGAGCGGGTGGTCGACCCCGCCACCTGCACGGCCCCTCGCAGCCGGGTGCCGGCCGCGCCGCGAGCGGCTGTCGACGTGGCCCGGACGCCGAGCGAGGCGCCTCGGCCGGCCACTGTCGCGGCTGCGCCGGTCGCGACCCCCAGGGCCACGTCCGGCGCCAGGTGGCCGATCGCCCGCGCCGGGTTCTCGGCAGCACCCTGCACGGCGTCGGTGATGCTCCGCCTCGCCGAGGCGAGCGGGTGGTGGGCCACCCGACTGGCGCTCTCGGCGAGCGCCGGCGGGATCGCCGAGATGTCCGTGGACCATCCGGCCGGGTCGATGGCCGCCCGCACCAGGCTGAAGGGCATCAGGGCCGACTGCGAGGTCGCCAACGACTCGGCGACGCCGAGCTGCATCTCACGCTGCACGGCCAGCAGCCTGCGAACCAGGCGCACCAAAGCGTTCGGGCGATCGGGCGCCGCGAGGGCCGCCGTGCGCATGGCGTCAGCCGCGAGCCCCGCGCTGCCTCGAACGCTCGCGCGAGCGTGCTCGACGATGGTCAGCGCCCGCTGCTGCAGCGGCGTCGCGGACGCCGCTGCGCCGTGGGCGACCGCCCGCAGGTCGAGCATGACCGCCTCGTCCGCGTCCCGCTGGGCTGCCGTGAGCACGCTCGCGTGCGCGCGCACGGCCAGCGCGGCGGCGGCGACCGTTCGTGCGGCACGGGCGTAGGGCAAGGGCGTCGCCTGCAGGGCGAGGGCTGCGGCGGAGGCGGTGGCGCCGCGCCAACCGGGCAGGCCCGCCCCGTGCAGGAGCCGGTCGACGGCCCTCAGCCCGCGGGCCATCGCCTCGAGCTGGTCGGCGAGGTCGTTCACGCGCTGCGGCTCGCCGGGCACCAGGTCGCTCCCGGCGCGCGCACCAGGCAGCACGCGCGGTAGTGCCGTCCCGGCAGGGGTCATCAGCGCGCAGCCGGGCCGGCCAGCCGGTCCGCCTGCTCGTAGACCTCGGCCGCCAACCGCAGCGCGTCGGCGGTCCGGCGGGTCTGCGCCGCCATCAGCCGCAGTCCCTCGTGCCAGCGGTCGGCGAACAGCTCGGCCTGCCGCGTCAGCTCGGCGTCGCCACCGCAGTGGGCCCGGCCGCGCACCACGCCCGGGTGCTCGGCGACGTCCCGAGTCGCGTCGGCGGCGTCGCACAGCATCGCCGCGACCTCGCGCAGCCGGTCGGTCTGCACCGCGTAGTCGGCCATGACCCGACGCTAGAACGATCGACCCTCGTCCCGCTGGCGTCGTCCACAGGCCCCATGCGGTGTGAGACAGCGCACGTCGTCCCGGGCGGCGAGCCGTCCAGCCACGCGTGACAATGGTGAGCCACCGGTTGAGCGACCGGTGAGCCATGACCGAGGGGAAACCGTGCCCGAGCAGACGAGCGACGCCCTGTCCACCGAGTGCCTGCGCGCGGGTCTGAGCCTGGCCAACCCGCGCCGCCTGCGGGTCGGTCGCGACGGTCGACCGCTGCCCGTGCCGTCGGTGACCGGCTCGCACGCCGCCTGAGCGCACGGGATGGATCGTGCCGGCGCGGGCGTTGTGCGGGTGAGCCCCGCACCGGCGGGACTGCCTCCGGAGGTACCTGTGCTCGACCCCGACGCCCTCTACACGCCCACCGACGCGGCTGACGGCGTCACCGCGCCGGTCCTGCTGCATGCGCTGAGCGGTTTCATCGACGCCGGATCGGCCGGCCGGATCGCCGCCGACCACCTCCTGTCGACCCTCGAGAACGAGCTGCTCGCGTCGTTCGACCCCGACCAGCTCGTCGACTACCGGTCACGTCGGCCGGTCATGGTGTACGACAAGGACCACTACGAGTCCTATGCGACACCGCTGGTCCAGCTGCACGCGGTCACCGACCTGCAGGGCCAGACCTTCCTGCTGCTCACCGGCCCCGAGCCCGACCTGCAGTGGGAAGGGTTCGTCAGCGCGGTGCGCGGACTGGTGCAGCGCTTCGGCGTGCAGACCACCATCGGCATCCACGCGATCCCGATGGCGGTCCCGCACACCCGACCGATCGGCGTCCTGTCCCATGGCACCCGCGAGGGTCTGGCCCCCCAGCGCCAGTCCTGGGTCGGCACCGTGCAGATCCCCGCGTCGGTGGCGGCACTGCTCGAGCTGCGCCTGGGCGAAGCCGGGCACGACGCGATGGGCTTCGTCGTCCAGGTGCCGCACTACCTCGCCGACGCCGAGTACCCCGAGGCGGCCGCGGTGCTGGTCGACAACGTCGGTGAGTCCGCGGGCCTGACGCTGCCGACCGGCGCCCTGCTGACCTCGGCCGAGCAGACCCGCCTGGCCATCACCGAGCAGGTGGCGGCCTCGGACGAGGTGAGCCGGGTGGTGCAGGCGCTGGAGCAGCAGTACGACGCCTACGTCGGCGCCCGCGGTCGCACCAGCCTGATGGCGGCCGACGACACGGGCCTGCCCTCCGCCGACGAGCTGGGTGCCGAGGTCGAGCGGTTCCTCGCCGGCAACACGCCCGACGGACCGACGGTCTAGTGCTGCAACGCCTCTAGCAGCAACAGCTCGTCGCCGCGCGAGAGCCCGGCGGCACGTTCGCGGTCCAGGCCGCGGCGCCGCTCGTCGGCCAGGGTGTCGGCCAGGGTCTGGTCGCGCGGACGTCGGGTCAGGCCTGACTGCATCGCCCGTGCGTCAGAGCGCGCGCCGAAGCCGGCGTGGTCCGCCCACGGCAGCCACAGCGGTAACGAGCGCGGGCCCGCCCAGCCGGTGACGTCGTTGTCCTGCAACCACTGTGGGTCCGCGGCGAGCCGTCGGGCGCGTCCGCCCGCGACCGTGTTGGCCGCGTCGAGCAGGTCGCCCAGCCGCTGGCGCTCGCCGACGCAGTTGACCGGGCCGGTCGTGCCCACCTCGCCGGCGGTCACCAGCCACGCCGCCAGGTCGCGGACGTCGATCGTCTGGGTCGGCTGGTCGTCGGCGTCGGGGACCAGCACCGGACCGTCACCGGCCAGCGCGAACCGGCTCACCCAGTAGCCGTACCGGTCGCTCGGGTCGCCGGGGCCGCCGATCAGACCGGCCCGGGCCAGCAGCGCCCGGTCGCCGACCGCAGACAGCACGGCTGCCTCGCAGGCGACCTTGGCCTCGCCGTAGGTCTCGCCTGTCGCGGGGACGTCATCGGCCAGCGCGGCCAGCAGCGGCGCGTCCTCGTCGGCGCCCGGGGTGTCGTGCGTGGCGTACACCGAGCAGGAGGACACGTAGGTCCAGTGGGCGCTCCGCGGGCCGAGGGCCGTGACGGCCCCGCGCACCTGCTCGGGCTGCCACGACACGTCCACGACCGCGTCCCAGTCGCGGGCGGTCGCGCCGTCGTACGCGCCGGGCTGCGACCGGTCGGCGGTGAGCAGCGTGACGCCGGGTGCGACGGCACCGGCCTCGCCGCGTGCCAGGCAGGTCACGCGGTGACCCCGCTCGACCGCGACCCGGGCCACCTCGCGGCCCAGCCACGCCGTCCCACCCAGCACCAGCAGCTCGCCCATGCCCCCACCCCACCAGCCGGCCGCCGCGCGCGGCACCGAGGTTCGCCGACGGCGCAACTACCCTGGCCGCGTGCCGAGCCGCCCCGACGTCCGAGTCCGAACGGCGATCGCCGCCGACGCCGGCGAGCTGCTGACCGTTCAGCTGGCCGCGTTCGTCAGCGAGGCGCAGCAGTACGGCGACCCGCTGATCCTGCCGCTGCGCGACGACGTCGGCGCCGTCCGCAGCGCGGTCGCAGACCCGGCGTGCACGGTGCTCGTGGCCGAGGTCGTGGTGGGCGGTCCGGACGGTCGCGCCGGCCGCCTGCTCGGCTCGGCCCGGCTGCACCGTGGCGACGTGGGCCAGGTGGGCCGCGTCGTGGTCGCCCCGGACGCGCAGGGGCTGGGTGTGGGTTCGCTGCTGCTCGGTGCGCTCCACCGGGTCGCCGCCCGGGACGGCGCCCTCGCCACCGAGCTGTTCACCGGCGCCGACTCGGCGCGCAACATCGCCTTCTACGCCCGGCACGGGTACGTCGCCACCCACCTGATCGCCGACGACCGGGGGGTGCGGCTGCAGGTCATGCGGCGCGCGGCCGACGCGTTCGGGTCGCCTCCGCACGCGGGCCCGCCCGCCGACGTAGGCTGAAGTACGGCTACCTGCGAGGGAGCGGCATGGACCGGCGGATCTTCGGGATCGAGAACGAGTACGGCGTCACGTGCACGTTCGAGGGGCAGCGCAGGCTGAGCCCGGACGAGGTCGCGCGCTACCTGTTCCGGCGGGTCGTGTCGTGGGGTCGGTCCAGCAACGTCTTCTTGCGCAACGGCGCCCGGCTCTACCTCGACGTCGGCTCGCACCCCGAGTACGCCACCCCCGAGTGCGACGACGTCCGCCAGGTCGTCGTGCACGACAAGGCCGGCGAGCGCATCCTGGAGGGGTTGGTGGCCGACGCTCAGACCCGCCTCGCGGACGAGGGCATCGCCGGGGACGTCTACCTGTTCAAGAACAACACCGACTCGGCCGGCAACTCCTACGGCTGCCACGAGAACTACCTGGTGCCGCGGAACGGGGACTTCCAGCGGCTGTCCGACGTCCTGATCCCGTTCTTCGTCAGCCGCCAGATCATCTGCGGCGCGGGCAAGATCCTGCAGACCCCGCGCGGCGCGGTGTTCTGCGTCAGCCAGCGCGCCGACCACATCTGGGAGGGCGTGTCGAGCGCCACCACCCGCTCCCGGCCGATCATCAACACCCGCGACGAGCCGCACGCGGACGCCGAGAAGCACCGCCGTCTGCACGTGATCGTCGGTGACTCCAACATGAGCGAGACGACGACGATGCTCAAGGTCGGCTCGGCCGACCTGGTGCTGCAGATGATCGAGGCCGGGGTCGTCATGCGCGACCTGTCCCTCGAGAACCCGATCCGCGCCATCCGCGAGATCAGCCACGACATGACCGGACGCCGGCTCGTGCGGCTTGCCGGCGGGCGCGAGATGTCGGCGCTGCAGATCCAGACCGAGTACTACGAGCGGGCCTGCGAGTTCGTCGAGCAGCAGGGCGCCTCGACGCCGGCGCACAAGACGGTGCTCGAGCTGTGGGGCCGCACCCTGCGGGCGATCGAGACCGGCGACCTGTCGCTGGTCGACCGCGAGATCGACTGGGTCATCAAGCACCGGCTGATCGAGCGTTACCGCGCCAAGCACGGGCTCGAGCTGAGCAGCCCGCGGATCGCGCAGATCGACCTCGCCTACCACGACATCCACCGCCGCCGCGGGCTGTACTACCTGCTGCAGCGCAGCGGCCAGGTCGAGCGGGTGGCGAGCGACCTGGAGATCTTCGAGGCCAAGAACGTGCCGCCGCAGACGACCCGGGCCAAGCTGCGCGGCGACTTCGTGCGCGCGGCGCAGGACAACCGGCGCGACTTCACCGTCGACTGGGTGCACCTGAAGCTGAACGACCAGGCCCAGCGCACCGTGCTGTGCAAGGACCCGTTCGCGAGCACCGACGAGCGCGTCGAGCGGCTGATCGCCGGCATGTAGCCCAGCGGCCCCCAGGGTGCTCCCAGGGTGCCGGGTTAGGCTGGGGCGTCCCCCCGCAGTCCACCAAAGGTCTCTTCGTGCGCCCTCTTCAGTCCCGACTCGCCGTGCTGCTCGCGGTCCCCGCGCTGCTCCTCGCCGGATGCGCCAGTGAGGGTTCGCCCTCGACGCCGGCCGCCTCCTCGGCTGCCGCCGCGGGCGCGCAGGCCTCCGTCGCCCTGGCCGCCATCAAGGTCGCGGGCGCACCGGGAGCCAAGCCGACCGTGACGCTGGCCTCGACGCCGACCGCGCTGTCGTCGTCCGGTGTCAGGGTGCTGACGCCGGGCACCGGGGCGGCGGTGACCAGCGGACAGCGGGTCACGGTCGACTACGTGCTGGTCAATGCCAAGACCGGCAAGGAGGCCGACACCACGTTCGGCAAGAAGACCCGGGCCACCTTCCTGGCCGACCCCAAGCAGCTGCTGCCGGGTCTGGCCAACGGGATGATCGGCCAGAAGGTCGGCTCGCGTGTGCTGGTCGGCGTCGCACCCAAGGACGGCTTCGCCGGTGGCGCTGGCAACCAGCAGCTCGGCTTCGGCAAGGACGACTCGCTGATCTTCGTGCTCGACATCAAGTCTGCCATCACCCCCCTGACCGGGCCGCAGGGCGATCCGGTGACGCCCGTCAAGGGCCTGCCCACCGTCACCCAGGACGCCAAGGGGGTGCCGGTGATCACCATGCCCACGACGCCGGCGCCGACCAAGCTCGTCATCCAGACCCTGATCAAGGGCAAGGGAGCCGTGGTCGCCAAGGGCCAGACCGTCACGGCCGCGTACGTCGGGGCGGTGTACGGCACCGGGAAGGTCTTCGACTCCTCGTTCAAGGCCGGCGGCAGCCCGCTCGAGGTGCCGATCGGCGTCGGTGGCCTGGTCCCCGGGTTCGACAAGGGCGTCGTCGGCCAGACGGTCGGCAGCCGCGTCCTGCTCGTCCTGCCGCCCGCCGAGGGCTACGGGGCCGCGGGCAACGCCCAGGCCGGTATCAAGGGCACCGACACGATCGTCTTCGTCGTGGACGTCCTCGCCGCCAGCTGACCCGCCCCGACCACCGCACCCACCACACACTGAGGACGAACCCATGGCCTTCGACCGCACCAAGCCAGAGATCGAGCTCCCCGGCGACGCGCCGCCCGCTGACCTCGTCGTCACCGACGACATCGTCGGTGAGGGCGCCGAGGCCACGGCCGGCAGCACGGTGCTCGCCCACTACGTGGGTGTCGCGCACTCGACCGGTGCGGAGTTCGACGCGTCCTGGAACCGGGGCGAGCCGCTGCGGTTCCGCCTCGGCGTCGGCCAGGTCATC
>JACMOY010000205.1 GCA_014377795.1 Actinomycetota bacterium
GACGCCAGGTCGGCCGGCGGGGCTGAAGGGCCCCCGGCGGGCTGATAACCTCGGCGCTCCCGAGCCCCCGTAGCTCAGGGGATAGAGCGTCGCCCTCCGGAGGCGAAGGCGCAGGTTCGAATCCTGCCGGGGGCACCCTCACCTGGCCCCTCCTTTCCCCTCGTTCTCCCCCCCGACCGGGGACAGAAGACGGGGAGCGGACTCGCGGCGCCGGTTCCGGGACGATGAAGCCGGTCGGACGGAGGAAGGGGTGGCGGGGGCTGGGACGGCCGAGGCAGATTCTGCCGTCTCCTGGACATGCGCGGCGGTCTACGATGTGGCGATGACGTCACCGGGCGGTGCCCGTCGGCGGCGGCCGGTGTCGTCCCTGGCCACGCCGAAGGTGCTGGTGTGTGACGACACCGACTCGGTGCGCTCGCTGATCGTCGTCAACCTCGAGCTCGAGGGGTACGACGTGGTCGAGGCCCGTGACGGGCAGGAGGCGCTGGAGATCCTGCAGGACGACGCGGTGGCGCTGCCGGACGTGGTGACCGTCGACGCCCTGATGCCCCGCCGGGACGGCTGGTGGACCGTCGCGATGATCCGCGCCGACCCCGAGCTCGAGCACCTGCCGGTGGTCATGGTCACCGCGTCGGTGCAAGGTCACCATCGCGCCCAGGCCGAGCAGGCCAGCGTCGACGCCTTCATCGCCAAGCCCTTCGACCCGGACGAGCTGATCGCGATCATCAGCGTCCTCGCCGCCAGCGGCCGCGCGCGGTGACACGTGGCGCCCGGTGACCCCGCCGGTTCGGCTTGGGGCGCCGGTAGCCTTGAGGTCGTGACCCCTGAGCAGCTCTCGACCGCGATCCGCGCCTGCCTCGTCGACGCCGCGGCGAGCGGCCGGCTAGGCCTTCCCGCAGGGTCGGTGCCCGACGAGGTCCGGGTCGAGCGTCCCCGCAGCCGCGAGCACGGCGACTGGTCGACCAGCATCGCGCTGCAGCTGGCCAAGCCGGCCGGCCTGCCGCCGCGCGAGGTTGCCACGCTGCTCGCCGGGCTCCTGGCCGGGGTCCCGGGGGTGCAGCGCGCCGACGTCGCGGGCCCGGGTTTCGTCAACATCACGCTGGACGTCGCGTCGGCCGGCGAGCAGGCGCGCACCATCGTCGAGCTCGGCGCGTCCTACGGCGAGGGGCGGGCCGCCGCCGGCGAGCGGGTCAACCTCGAGTTCGTCTCGGCCAACCCGACCGGGCCGATCCACCTGGGCGGGGTGCGTTGGGCGGCTGTCGGGGACTCGCTCGCACGCATCCTCGCCGCCCAGGGGGCAGATGTCACCCGCGAGTACTACTTCAACGACCACGGCGCGCAGATCGACCGCTTTGCGCGGTCGCTGCTGGCCAGGGCGCGCGGCGAGGAACCCCCCGAGGACGGGTACGGCGGCGAGTACATCCACGAGATCGCCGACCAGGTCCTCGCCATGGCGCCCGACGCGCTCACCTGCAGCGACCCGCAGGAGGTGTTCCGCCAGCACGGCGTCGAGCTGATGTTCGCCGAGATCAAGCAGAGCCTGCATGACTTCGGTGTCGACTTCGACGTGTTCTTCCACGAGAACACGCTGCACGAGTCCGGTGCCGTCCAGCGGGCCATCGACCGGCTGCGCGAGCAGGGCCAGATGTTCGAGAAGGACGGCGCGCTGTGGCTGCGCACCACTGCCTACGGCGACGACAAGGACCGCGTGGTGGTCAAGAGCGACGGGCAGCCGGCGTACATCTCCGGTGACCTCGCGTACTACCTCGACAAGCGCGAGCGCGGTTTCGACCGCGTCATCATCATGCTGGGAGCCGACCACCACGGCTACGTCAGCCGGATGATGGCCATGTGCGCCTGCTTCGGCGACGTGCCTGGCACTAATCTCGAGATCCTCATCGGCCAGATGGTCAACCTGCTGCGCGACGGTGAGCCGCTGCGGATGAGCAAGCGGGCGGGGACCGTCGTGACGATGGGGGACCTGGTCGACGCGGTCGGCGTGGACGCCGGACGGTACGCGCTCGCGCGTTCGTCGTCTGACTCGATGATCGACGTCGACCTCGACCTGCTGACCAAGCGCACCAACGACAACCCGGTGTTCTACGTCCAGTACGCGCACGCCCGCACCTGCAACGTCACCCGGCTCGCCACCGAGGACGGCGTGCGGCTGGCCGACGGGTTCGACCCCTCGCTGCTGGGGCACGACACCGAGTCGGTGCTTCTGGCGGTGCTCGGCCAGTTCCCCGGAGTCGTGGCCCGGGCGGCCGAGCTGCGCGAGCCGCACCGGGTCGCGCGCTACCTCGAGACGCTCGCTGCGGCCTACCACAAGTGGTACGACGTGTGCCGGGTCCGTCCGCAGGACGCGGACGAGGCCGTCACCGACCTGCACCGCACCCGCCTGTGGGTCAACGAGGCGACCCGCACCGTGCTGGCGCGGGGCCTGGACCTGCTCGGCGTCTCGGCGCCGGAGCGCATGTAGTGCGCGCGCACGAGGCCGGCTCGCTGCACGCGGACGGCTACGCCGCCCCGTCCTGGCTGCGCCCCCCGCATGACGTGAACGCTCTCGTCCCCTCGTTGTGGGCGTCGTCGGTGCGCCGCCGCGACGACGGGGCGCTGGAGGTCGGCGGAGTGGGCGTCGACGCGGTGGCAGCCGAGTTCGGCACCCCGGCCTACGTCCTGGATGAGGTCGACTTCCGTTCTCGCGCAAGGGGTTTCGCCTTGGCCTTCGACACGGCCTTCAGGGACCTGTGCGGTGGTGCCGACGTCTACTACGCCGCCAAGGCCTTCCTGTGCACCGAGGTCGCCCGCTGGGTCGTCGACGAGGGGCTCTTCCTCGACACCTGCAGCGGCGGCGAGCTGGCGGTGGCCATGAGAGCCGAGGTTCCGGTGGCCCGGATCGGGCTGCACGGCAACAACAAGAGCGACGCCGAGATCGCACGCGCTCTCGACCTCGGCATCGGCCGGATCGTCGTGGACTCCCTCGCCGAGATCGACCGGGTGGCGGACGCTGCAGCCGCGCGCGGTGTGCGCGCGCCGGTGCTGCTGCGCGTCACTGTGGGCGTCGAAGCCCACACCCACTCCTACATCGCCACCGCCCACGAAGACCAGAAGTTCGGCCTCTCGCTCAGCGGAGGCGTTGCAGCACAAGCGGTCTCGCAGGTACTGGCGCGCCCTGAGCTCGAGCTGCGAGGCCTGCACTCGCACATCGGGTCGCAGATCTTCGACGTCCAGGGCTTCGAGGTGGCCGCCCGCCGGGTGCTGGGCCTGCACGCGGACGTGGTGCGCGAGCACGCCATCACGTTGCCCGAGCTCGACATCGGCGGCGGGTTCGGCATCGCCTATACCACCGAGCATGACCCGATGCCGGTCGCCGACCTGGCGGCGGGCATGGCCGAGATCATCGCCAAGGAGTGCGCCTCGCTGGGTGTCGACGTCCCCCGCATCTCCACCGAGCCAGGCCGCGCGATCGCCGGGCCCAGCACGTTCACCCTCTACCGGGTCGGCACCGTCAAGGACGTCGGGCTCGACGGGGGCGCCTCACGTCGCTACGTCGCCGTCGACGGTGGCATGAGCGATAACATCCGCACCGCGCTCTACGACGCGGACTACTCGGCCACCCTCGCCGGGCGCGCCTCGACCGCGGCCCCGGTCCTGACCCGGGTCGTGGGCAAGCACTGCGAGAGCGGTGACGTGATCGTCAAGGACGAGTTCCTGCCGGGGGACGTCGCCGGTGGTGACCTGATCGCTGTGCCGGGCACCGGCGCCTACTGCCGCAGCATGGCCAGCCAGTACAACCACGTGCCCCGCCCGCCGGTGCTGGCCGTGCGCGACGGTCGGGTGCGCGTCGTCGTCCGCCGCGAGACCGAGGACGACCTGCTCGCCCTGGACGTCGGGTGAGCGGCGCGCCGGTCCGGATGGTGGACCACGCCGGCCGTCCGCACCCGGCCCCGATCATGATGAGCCCGCCGTCGCCGAGAGGGGGATCCCGTGTCGCAGTCTGAGCCGCCCGTGCGCGCCCTGCGCGTCGCGCTGCTCGGGTGCGGTGTCGTCGGCACCGAGGTCGCCCGGCTGCTGCTGCGGGACGCCGACGAGCTGGCCGCCCGCAGCGGGGCCCGGCTCGAGGTCGTCGGCATCGCCGTGCGCCGGGTCGGTCGCGACCGGAGCGGCAGTGGCGTCGACCCCGCGCTATTCACCACCGACGCCGCCGACCTCGTCACGCGCGCCGACGTCGTGATCGAGGTGATCGGCGGGATCGAACCCGCCCGCACGCTCATCCTGGCCGCGATGCGTCACGGCGCGTCGGTGGTCACCGCCAACAAGGCGCTGCTGGCCCAGGACGGTCCCACGCTGTACGCCGCAGCGGCCGAGCACGGCGTCGACCTGTACTTCGAGGCCGCGGTGGCCGGGGCGATCCCGATCGTGCGCCCGGTGCGCGACTCGCTGGCCGGCGACCGCGTCCAGCGGGTGCTCGGCATCGTCAACGGCACCACCAACTACGTGCTCGACCAGATGGACACCACCGGCGCGTATCTCGGCGACGCCGTCGAGCAGGCCCAGGCCCTGGGGTACGCCGAGGCCGACCCGACCGCGGACGTCGAGGGTTTCCACGCCGCCGCGAAGGCGGCGATCCTGGCGTCGCTGGCGTTCCACACCCGGGTGGCTGCCGGCGAGGTCTACCGCGAGGGCATCACCGAGGTCACGGCGGCCGACGTCGCCGCCGCGCGCGAGATGGACTGCGTCGTCAAGCTCCTGGCCATCTGCGAGCGGGTGGGGTCGGGCGAGGACGCCGGCATCACGGTCCGCGTCCACCCGGCGATGATCCCGAGGCGCCACCCCCTGGCCGGCGTCCGCGGCGCGTTCAACGCCGTGTTCGTCGAGGCGCAGGCGGCCGGCGAGCTGATGTTCTACGGCCGCGGCGCGGGCGGCGAACCCACCGCCAGCGCCGTTCTGGGCGACCTCGTCGCGGTGGCCCGCCACCGGGTCGCCGGCGGGCGCGGCCCGGGGGAGTCGGCGTACGCCCGGCTGCCGGTGCTGGCCATGGGCCTGACCGTCACCCGCTACCACGTCAGCCTGGACGTCGCCGACCGGCCGGGCGTGCTGGCCCAGGTGGCCCAGGTCTTCGCCGACCACGCGGTCTCGATCGAGACGGTGCGCCAGCAGCTGCGGCCCGAGGCGGACGGCGGCCCCCGGGCGCAGCTGGTCGTGGTCACCCACCGGGCGAGCGACGCGGCCCTGTCGGCCACGGTCGACGCGCTCGCCGACCTCGACGTCGTCGAGGCCGTCACCAGCGTCATGCGCGTCGAGGGGGAGTAGTCGTGGCCGTGCCGTGGCGAGGCGTCATCCAGGAGTACCGCGACCGGCTGCCGGTCGACGACCAGACCCCGGTCATCACGCTGGGCGAGGGCGGCACCCCGCTGGTGCCCGCGCGTCACCTCTCAGAGCTGACCGGGTGCCGGGTGCTGCTGAAGGTCGAGGGCATGAACCCGACCGCCTCGTTCAAGGACCGCGGGATGACCATGGCCATCTCGCGCGCGGCGCAGGCGGGCGCCAGGGCCGTGATCTGCGCCTCGACCGGCAACACCTCGGCGTCCGCGGCGGCCTACGCCACCGCAGCGGGGGTGGCCTGCGGCGTGCTGGTTCCCGACGGCAAGATCGCTATGGGCAAGCTGAGCCAGGCGGTCGCTCACGGGGCCACGCTGCTGCAGGTCGACGGCAACTTCGACGACTGCCTGACCCTGGCCCGCAAGCTGGCCGAGTCCTACCCGGTCGAGCTGGTCAACTCGGTCAACCCCTACCGCATCGAGGGCCAGAAGACGGCAGCGTTCGAGGTCGTCGACGCGCTCGGCGACGCGCCCGACGTCCACTGCCTGCCGGTCGGCAACGCCGGCAACATCACGGCTTACTGGAAGGGCTACTGCGAGTACACCTCTGATGCGCAGCGGCCCGGGCCGGCGTCGCGGACGCCCGCGATGTGGGGGTTCCAGGCCGAGGGGGCGGCCCCGATCGTCCTGGGGCACCCGGTCGACCAGCCCGACACCATCGCCACGGCGATCCGCATCGGCAACCCTGCCTCGTGGCAGCAGGCCCTGCGCGCCCGCGACGACAGCGGTGGCCGCATCGAGGCCGTCAGCGACGCTGAGATCCTGGCCGCCCACCGGTGGCTGTCCAGCCGTGAGGGCGCCTTCGTCGAGCCGGCGTCGGCGTCGGGGGTCGCCGGCCTGCTCAAGGCGCACGCCGCCGGCGGGCTGCGCCCCGGGCTGACCGTGGTGTGCACCGTCACCGGGCACGGGCTGAAGGACCCGCAGTGGGCGCTGCGCACCGCGGACGGCGCGGACGTCGTCCCGGTGCGCGTGCCCGTCGACGCGGTGACCGCCGCTGGGGCCCTCGGCCTGCAGGGCTGATGACCGCCGCCGGGTCGCGCGGGCCCGACCCGGCCGCGGGGGGGCCGACGGGCTCGGCCCGGGTCGAGGTCGCCGCGACCAGCGCCAACCTCGGGCCGGGCTTCGACAGCCTGGGCCTGGCGCTGGACCTGGTCGACGAGGTCACCGCGACCGTCCTGCCCCGGCCCGGTGTCGTCGTCGAGGTCAGCGGCGAGGGCGCGGGCGAGCTGCCGGGCGATGAGCACCACCTCGTCGTGCGCAGCCTGCTCGCGGCGCTGGACGACCTGGGCCGCCCGAGGCCGGTCGGCCTGCACCTGCGCTGCGTGAACGCGGTGCCCCACGGGCGCGGGCTGGGCTCCTCGGCCGCCGCGGTCGTGGCGGGGGTGCTCCTCGCGCGGGCTCTCGCGGGCTCGACCGGGGCGTCGGACGACGCGGCACTGGCCTCGGCCACGGCCATCGAGGGGCACCCCGACAACGCCGCTGCGGCTCTGCTCGGCGGGGCGACCATCGCCTGGCTCGACGAGGCCGGCCCGCGGGCGGTGCGGCTGGACGTGCACCCGGACGTGGTGCCCCTGCTGCTGCTGCCGTGCGGGCGCCTCGCGACGCACCACGCCAGGTCGGTGCTGCCCGCGAGCGTCACGCACGCGGACGCCGCCCACAACCTCGCGCACTCGGCGCTGCTCGTGCACGCGCTCACCACCGACCCGACGCTGCTGCACGCCGCCACGAGCGACCGCCTGCACCAGCACCACCGCAGGTCCGCCATGCCGGCCACGTTGACCACCGTCGAGACGCTGAGGGGGCAGGGCCTGGCGGCGGTGGTCTCGGGCGCCGGCCCTGCGGTGCTCGTGCTCTCGACCATCGAGCACCAGGCGGCAGACCTGGCCGCGCTGGCACCGTTCACCACCGCCCCCGACCGGCCCTGGCAGCTGCTGGTGACTGGCGTGCGTCGAGAGCCCGCCCGGGTGACCGTGCTCTCGCCCTCGACCTCGTCGAGCGGGCCGCCCACGCGCTGACCGGGCACGGAACACAGGCGTGGTCGATGGTGTTAGTCTCAGCGAGCGCGCAGGTTCAGCAGGGTGCTTCAGATGCCCAGCAGCCGCGCACGCACCGCCACATTCGGCCCGGGGGCCAGCACGACCCGGGCGGGGGCCAGCCCGACCACTTGCAGTCGTCCCACGACCGCGGTCGAGCCCTCCCCAACCAGCGTGGCAGCCCACGCCTCGGCACGTCGTGCCAGGCGTCGACCCCGCCCCGGCCATTGTTGCCGCGGCGCGACGA
>JACMOY010000020.1 GCA_014377795.1 Actinomycetota bacterium
CCGGTGGACGCCAGTCGTCTCTACGCCAAGAACCTGACGAATCTGCTCGCCCTGATGGTCGGGGACGACGGTGCGCTGGCCGTCGTCCTTGCCGACGAGGTGCTCGCCGGGGCGTGCGTCACGCACGAGGGAGCGGTGCGGCACGAGCCGACCCGCCAGCTGCTGGAAGGGGTTTGATGGACGGCATCACGCTGCTGACGTTCTTCGTGCTGTCGGTCTTCATCGGCTTCGAGGTGGTCTCGAAGGTCTCGACCACGCTGCACACGCCGCTGATGAGCGGTGCCAACGCGATCCACGGCGTCATCCTCGTCGGGGCGATCCTGGTCACCGGCCGGACGACGTCGACGCTGGGCCTGGTGATGGGCGTGCTGGCCGTCGTGCTCGCGACGGTGAACATGGTCGGTGGCTTCGTCGTCACCGACCGCATGCTCGAGATGTTCAAGGGCCGGCAGGGGGGTCGGCGATGAACCTTCTGTCTCCCAACGTCTCTGCGATCGGGTACCTCCTCGCGGCCGTCTGCTTCATCCTCGCGCTGAAGGGCCTGTCGTCGCCCGCGTCGGCCCGCCGCGGCAACCTGATCGGTGCCGGGGGTGCCGTTCTCGCGGTCCTCGTGGCCTTCCTGTCCGAGAGCCTGCACCACGTCCCGTTGATCCTGCTCGCGATCGGCGTCGGATCGGCGGTCGGCGTCCCCGCCGCTCGGCGGGTCGCCATGACCCAGATGCCGCAGCTGGTCGCGCTGTTCAACGGCGTCGGTGGCGGGGCGGCGGCGCTGGTCGCCGCACTCGAGCTCACCGAGCACGGTGACCCGGGTGCCATCGGCGCGGCGGCCGGCGCGTTCACGATCCTCGTGGGCTGCGTGTCGTTCTCGGGGTCGGTCGTCACCTTCGCCAAGCTGCAGGAGCTGATGACCACCCGCCCGGTCACGTTCCCCGGCGGGCCGTTCCTGTTCGGCGGGTCGCTGCTGGTCGGCGTGCTGCTTGGGGTCGTGATCGCCGTCCAGGGATCCGGTGGCAAGCCGTCGGTCCTGCTCCTGGTGCTGCTCGCCCTGGTGGCCCTCGTCGTCGGCGTCCTGTTCGTGCTGCCGGTGGGTGGGGCCGACGTCCCCATCGTCATCTCGCTGCTCAACGCGTTCACCGGGCTGACGGTCGCGGCCAGCGGCTACGTGCTCGGCAACACCCTGCTGCTCGTGGCCGGCACGCTGGTGGGGGCCAGCGGCACCATCCTCACCCGGCTGATGGCGGCGGCGATGGGACGACCGCTCACCAGCACGCTGTTCGGTGCCTTCCGAGCCAGCACGGCGGTCGCGGCCGTCGCCGGCGACGAGCGTCCGGTGCGCTCGGGCAGCGCCGAGGACGTCGCGATCCTGCTCGGGTACGCGCGCAAGGTCGTCATCGTGCCCGGCTACGGGCTGGCTGTCGCCCAGGCGCAGCACACGCTCCGCGAGCTGGCCGAGCTGCTGGAGGCGCGCGGCGTCGAGGTGCTGTACGGCATCCACCCGGTGGCCGGGCGGATGCCGGGGCACATGAACGTGCTGCTCGCCGAGGCGAACGTGCCGTACGAGGTGCTCAAGGAGATGGACGAGGTCAACCCCCAGCTGCGCACCGCCGACGTCGCTCTGGTGGTCGGTGCGAACGACGTGGTGAACCCGGCGGCCAAGACCTCACCCGGCGCGCCGATCTACGGTATGCCGATCCTCGACGTCGACCAGGCGCAGCAGGTGGTGTTCCTCAAGCGCTCGATGCGGCCCGGGTTCGCGGGGATCGAGAACGAGCTGCTCTACGATCCCAAGACGCTGATGCTGTTCGGGGACGCCAAGGACTCGCTGAGTGCCGTCGTCTCGGCGGTCAAGACGCTGTAGCAGTAGCCTTCGCCGGTGGTCGAACTCGTGTACGCCCCCGTCGTCGCGCTGTGCCGGACGGCGTTCCGTGCGCTCGGGATGACGGTGACCGTCACCGGCGCCGAACGCCTCCCGGCTACGGGCGGCGCGGTGCTGGCGAGCAACCACGTGAGCTACCTCGACTTCATCCTCGCCGGCCTGGCCGGGGTGCACGCCAAGCGCTACGTGCGGTTCATGGCCAAGCAGGGCGTCTTCGACAACGCCGTTGCCGGGCCCCTGATGCGCGGCATGAAGCACATCCCGGTCGACCGCGACGCGGGGTCGACGTCGTTCCGCACCGCCCTCGCGGCGCTGAAGCGGGGCGAGATCGTCGGGATCTTCCCCGAGGCGACCATCAGCCGCTCGTTCACGGTGAAGGAGCTGAAGTCCGGTGCCGTGCGGCTGGCCCAGGCGTCGGGCACCCCGCTGATCCCGGTGACGGTGTGGGGCGGGCAGCGGATGTGCAGCAAGGGCGTGCCGCGCCACCTGACCCGGCGCGGCACCCACGTGCTGATCGACGTCGGCGAGCCGATCCCGGCACCCAAGGGCGTCGACGGGGACGCGCTGGCGGGCCAGCTGCGCGCCACGCTGCAGTCGATGCTCGAGGACCAGCAGCGACGTACCCCCGAGCAGCCGCGGGTCGGTGAGGACGCCTGGTGGCACCCCGCCCACCTCGGTGGCAGCGCCCCGACGCCCGACGAGGCCACCGCCCTGGACGCCGCCGCCCGCCGCCCCCCCTCCACCTGACCCGCCCCCGAACCCCGCACTTGCGTCACCAAGTGACGCGGCCCGCGAAGGCGGCGTGACAAGTAGTGACGCAAGTGCAGGGGTGGGCGGGGGTCAGTCTTCGCGGCTGCTGCTCACCTACGGCCTGCTGACCCGGCGGGTCGCGATCATGCCGCTCGTCAAGGTCACCGACATGTCGTACAACGTCTCACCGCTGGGCCGGGTGATGGGCTACGGCGAGTTCGTGTTCGAGTCCGCCGGC
>JACMOY010000206.1 GCA_014377795.1 Actinomycetota bacterium
GCGTCAGGTCGGCGCCGACCAGCAGCTGGGCGTGCAGGAACGCGTCGGTGAAGGCCAGATGCACCCACCGCAGCAGTGCCGGGTCGGACGCCGCGTACCGGCGCCCGGCCTGCGCCGAGCGCGCCCAGTCGGCGACGTACGCGTCCGGCCACCGCGGGCCGAACCGCGACGTCAGGTCGGCGCCGACCACCAGCTGGGCGTGTAGGAACGCGTCGGTGAAGGCCAGATGCACCCACCGCAGCAGTGCCGGGTCGGACGCCGCGTACCGGCGCCCGTCCTGCGCCGCGCCCGTCACCGTGCGGTGCATCCCACGCACCCGGGCGGCCTCCCGCTCGGCGAGCTCGGCCGACCCGAACGTGGTGACGACCAGCCAGCGCGCGGTGCCGGCCAGCCGCTTCCACGGGTCGTCGCGGTAGGCGCTGTGCCCCTCCACCCCCGCGAGCGCTAGCGGGTGCGTCGCCTGACCGAGCAGGGCCGCGACGCCGCCGACGATGGTCGACAGGTCGCCGTGCACCGCCCACACCACGCCGTCCGGCTCGAACCATCCCTGGCCCTGCCCGCGGTCGGCGATGTCGTGAACCCAGTCGGGCGTGCCGGACGGGTCGCCGGACACGCGGGCCCGGAAGGTGGCGCGGGTGCGGTCGGCGAGGTGGCCGGCCAGGGCGGCCGGCAGCCGCGCGGGGCCGGTGAGCAGCCAGCGGACGTCGGGTCGGTGCACGGCGCTATTTTCGGCGCACCGGGCCACCGCCGCGCGACGGTGGCGCGCCTCGCCGCCGACCCCGGGGTAAACCAGCGGCGGGCTGTCGGTGATCTGACGTAACGTGCAGCGACGTGGGGACGGGGACGCGAGAACGTGACGAGACCGCCGAGCTGACGTCGGGGACGGCGGCATCGACGGTGGTCCCACCTGCCCGCAGGCTGGACTGGCGACGCCTGCGCGGGCGCCTCGCCGTGGTCGCGATGGTCGCCACCGCCGTGTCGGGGCTCGGCCAGGCCCTCGGCACCGTCGCGGCCGGCCGGCTCGCCGACAGCCCGGCCGTCCGGCTCGTGGTGGTGTTCGCGGCCTGCGTCGTCGGTGGCGCCCTGCTCGACACGCTCGGCCGCACGGTGTGGGCCACGGTGGTCGACCGCGCCGAGGGCCGGCTGCGGGTCGACCTGCTGGACGCCGTCATGCACCAGCCGCTCGCCGCGCTCACCGAGCAGGCGGTCGGCGAGATCCTCGACCGGGTCGACGACGACACCCACGAGCTCGGCGCACTGTTGCGGCAGAACGCCTGGGGCCTGATCCGGCTGATGCTCGGCGGGCTTCCGCTGCTCGTCGTGGCCGGCCTGACCTGGTGGCCGGCGTGGCTGCTCCTGCCGGTCGCCGCCGCCGGTGTGCTGCTGGCCATCCGGCCGCTGCTGGCCGAGCTCAGCGATCGCAAGGTGATCGAGGAGATCGCCTGGACCGACCATGCCGCGGCGATGGAAGAGGGCGTCGCCGCCCGCGACGACCTGCGCACCAGCCTGGGCCAGGCCTTCCTGGTACGCCGGTGCGCCGAGCTGTCGGCCACGGTGCACGCCCGGTTCCACGAGGTGGTCGTCCTGGAGGCGCGGATCAGCCGACGGGCCGGGTTCTTGCTGCACGCCCTGCTGGCCGCGGCCGCCGTGGCCGGTGTGGCGCTCGTCGTCGGGGGCGCCGAGTCCACCGCCACCCTGGTCACGCTGTTCCTCGTCACCACCACCTTCGTCGGCCAGATCGACCAGGTGGCGCGCCAGATCCCCGACCTGCAGGCCGGCGTCGGGGCGCTCATCCGGCTGCGCGCGCTGCTCGAGACCGAGCCCGAGCCGGTCGGGGGTCGGCCGCTGCCGGGCGGTGTGCTCGGCATCGAGCTGCGCGACCTGCACTTCGCCTACACCGAGGGCAGCTTCGCGCTGCGCCAGGTCGACCTCGTCGTCCCCCCGGGCACGACGTGCGCGCTGGTCGGGCGCAGCGGTTCGGGCAAGTCGACCCTGGCCTCGCTGATCTCCAGGGCCGTCGAGCCCGAGCGCGGCACCGTCCTGCTCGGCGAGGTCGACGTCCTCGACCTCGACCTGCAGCAGCTGCGGGCCGCGGTCGGGGTCGTCACCCAGCGCACCGAGATCCTCGCCGGCACCCTCGCCGAGAACATCGCCCTGTTCACCGACCTCGCGCCGGGCCGGGTCCAGGCCGCCGTCGACGAGCTCGGGCTGACCGACTGGGTGGTGGGTCTGCCCGGCGGCCTCGACACCCTGCTCGGCCCCAGCGGCACGAGCCTGTCGGCGGGCGAGGAGCAGCTGGTGGCGTTCGCCCGTCTGCTCGTGCGCGACGTCTCGGTCGTCGTCCTGGACGAGGCGACAGCGCGGATGGACCCCGTGACCGAGGCACGCGTCGTGGCGGCGTCCCAACGTCTGCTCGCAGGCCGCACCGGCCTGCTCGTAGCGCACCGGCTGACGACCACCGCCCGCGCCGACCATGTCGCCGTGCTCGAGGCCGGGCGCGTCGTCCAGCACGGACCGCGCGCGGTCGTGGCCCGCGAGCCGGGCCCGTTCCGGCGGCTGCTCGAGGCGTCCGACCAGACCCCGGCCAGGCCCGGCGAGGCGACTCCCACGGGCCACGGCAGCGCCGTCGGCACCGTCCGGCGCACGGGCACCGCCCCGCCGTCGCCCGAGGTCGAGGCCGGGCCGGGCCTCGCGCGAGGCACCTGGCACGCCCTGCGGATCCACCCGGCCTGGGGTCTGACCAGCGCCGCGCTGTTCCTGGTGGCGGCGATGTGCAGCGCCTACGGCGCGGTCACCGGGTGGCTGTGGGGCCACCTGGTCGTCCAGCTGCAGGACGGCGGACGGCCCTGGTTGCTGCTCGCCGGCCTGGTCGGCTCGCTGCTCGTCTCCCCACTGCTGCTGGCCGAAGCGATCGCGCGCTACCCGCGCTGGTGGATCTCGGTGATGCTGCGCGTGCGGGCGGCCGTGCTGCTCGGCCAGACCCGGCAGCACCGGCTCGACCCGACGCCGCCCGGCGAGGTGGTCGCGCGAGCCATGGACGCCGACCGGTTCGCGAGGTACGGCGACCGCTGGGTCGACTTCGTGGTCGGCCTGTCCATCGTGGTCGCCACAGGGGTCGCGGGCGCCAGCGCCCTCGCCGGGGGGGTGCTGCTCGCCGTCATGGTCGGCTCCGCGGCCGTGTCCGCGGTGGGCTCACCGGTCGCCGGCCGCTCGGCCGCCGCCGCATCGGCCGCCCGCGCCCGGTTCGGTCGCTCGCTGGTCTCCACCCTGGACTCGGTGCGCACCGTCAAGCTCGCGGCTGCCACCCCCCAGGTGCACGCCCACCTGCGCCGGGTCGACTACGGACGGATCGACGCCGCGGTCCGCTAGCACCGGGTGCAGGCCTTGCTGTCCGGTGTGCCGATCGTCATGGTGCAGCTCGGCGCCGTGACCGCGTGGGCGATCCACGTCAGCGGCCACTGGGGCCTGGCCACCACGCTGCTGGTCACCGGCGCCGTCAACGGGTTCGACTGGTTCGGTCGCGTCGCCGGCGCCGTCATCACCGAGGCCCCCGGCACGCGGGCCTGGCAGCAGGCCACCAGCCGGTTCGCCGGCGGCCACGACCTGATGGAGCTGCCACCCGGCCTCGACCTGGTGACCGGCGAGTCCCCCCGCCCTTCCACCGGCGAGCGCGACCGGTTCGAGCAGCTCCAGCTGGTCGGTCTGACCGCCGTGCACGACGACGGCACGCTGGGCGCCATCGACGTCGACCTGACCGTCCACCGCGGCGAGCTGGTGCTGCTGCTCGGGCAGATCGGCTCAGGCAAGTCCAGCCTGCTCTCGGCCATGGCTGGCCTGGTCTCGCACCGCGGCACGCTGCGGTGGAACGGGCGGGCGGTCGACGACACACAGGCGTTCCTGCGCCCCGGTCGGGTGGCCCACGTCGCCCAGGTGCCCCGGGTGCTGTCCGGCACGTTCGCCGACAACATCCGGCTCGACCACGACCGCGAGGTCGACCGCTCGATCGTCGACGCCCGCCTGGCCCGCGACGTCGAGGACGCCGGCGGGGCACACGCACTCGTCGGGCACCGCGGCGTCCGGCTGTCCGGGGGCCAGGTGCAGCGACTGGCGCTGGCCCGCGCGCTGGCCGCCGACGCCGAGCTGCTGGTGGCCGACGACGTGTCCTCGGCCCTGGACGCGACGACGGAGGTCGAGCTGTGGGACTCGCTGCGCGCCCGCGGCAGCACCGTCGTCGGCGCGACGACCAAGCGTGCCGCGCTCGCCCGGGCTGACCGCGTGGTCGTCCTCGTGCAGGGCCGGGTCGCCGCCTCGGGCCCGTGGTCCGAGCTCGAGCCCGACTGGGGTCACCTGGCGGGCTAGTGCCTACTCGACCAGGAACCCCAGCAGGTCGGCCCGGGTGAGCACCCCGGTGGGCTTGCCGTCGACGACGACCATGATGGCGTCCGAGACCTCGAGCGCATGCCGCGCGGTGGCCACCGGCTCGCCGGCCCCGACCAGCGGCAGCGGCGCGCCCATGTGCTGGGCGACCGGGTCGGCCAGGTGCGCCTTGCCGGTGAACAGCGCGTCCAGCAGGTCGCGCTCGCTGACGCTGCCCGACACCTCGCCGGCCATCACCGGCGGCTCGGCGCCCACGACGGGCATCTGCGAGACGCCGTACTCGCGCAGGATGCTGACGGCGTCCCGCACCGTCTCGCTCGGGTGGGTGTGCACCAGGGTGGGCAGGTCGCCGGCCTTGCCGCGCAGCACGTCGCCGACGGTGGTCTCGCCGCTCGGGGGCAGGAACCCGTACGAGGCCATCCAGCCGTCGTTGAAGATCTTGCCGAGGTAGCCCCGGCCGCCGTCCGGCAGCAGCACCACGACGACGTCGTCCGGGCCGAGCTCGCGGGCCACCTCGAGAGCCGCGATGACGGCCATGCCGCACGAGCCGCCGACGAGCAGGCCCTCCTCGCGGGCCAGGCGCCGGGTCATCGCGAACGAGTCGGCGTCGCTGACCGCGACGATCCGGTCGGGCACGCTCGGGTCGTACGCCGAGGGCCAGAAGTCCTCGCCGACGCCCTCGACCAGGTACGGGCGGCCGGTTCCCCCGGAGTAGACCGAACCCTCGGGGTCGGCGCCGATCACCTGCACCGGCCCGCTCGCGCGATCCGCCGAAGCGTCCTTGAGGTAGCGGCCGGTGCCGGTGATGGTGCCACCGGTGCCGACGCCGGTGACGAAGTGCGTCACCCGACCGTCGGTGTCGGCCCAGATCTCGGGCCCGGTGGTGGCGTAGTGGCTCGCCGGCCCCTGCGCGTTGGAGTACTGGTCGGGCTTCCAGGCGCCCTCGATCTCGGTCACCAGCCGGTCGCTGACCGAGTAGTAGCTGTCGGGGTGGTCGGGCGCCACCGCGGTCGGGCACACGACGACGCGCGCGCCGTACGCCGTCAGCACGTTGCGCTTGTCCTCGCCGACCTTGTCGGGGCAGACGAACACGCACGAGTAGCCCTTGCGCTGGGCGACCAGGGCCAGGCCCACCCCGGTGTTGCCGCTCGTGGGCTCGACGATCGTGCCCCCGGGCCGCAGCGCCCCGGACGCCTCGGCGGCCTCGATCATGCGCAGCGCGATGCGGCCCTTGACGCTGCCACCGGGGTTGACGTACTCGACCTTGGCCAGCACGGTCGCGGCGATGCCGTCGGTGACCGCGTTGAGCTTGACGAGGGGCGTGTTCCCGACCAGGTCGGCGATGTGCTCGGCGTATCTCACTCGACAACTGTCCCAGATGCTGGACGACGGCGCTGCCGTGCGTCCCGCGTCCGTCCGTCCCGGGGTGAGCGCGGCGTTACGGTGATGGCCGGTCCAACGGAGGCGGTGAGGCGATGAGCAGGGCAGGTCGGGCACGCAAGGTCGCCGCTGCCGCCGCGTTCGGTGGCGGCGGCATCACCGCCCTCACCGCGCTGGGGGTGGGGCTGATCACCGCCGAGGTCAAGCTCGCCCGCCGGTGGATCGGTCAGCCGTTCGGGCAGGCCCACGACGCCAACGGCGTGTACGGCGCCGGCACCGGGGCACCGATCGACCTCGTCGTGCTCGGCGACTCCTCGGCCGCGGGCCTGGGCGCCGAAGCCCCCGAGCTCACCCCCGGCGCGGTCGTCGCCCGCGGGCTGGCCGCCGTCTCGGGTCGCTCGGTGCGCCTGACGTCGGTCGCCGTCGTCGGGGCCGAGTCCGCGCATCTGGACGCCCAGATCGACCGGCTGCTCGCCATCGTGCCCGAACCCGACGTGGCCCTGGTCATGGTCGGGGCCAACGACGTCACCCACCGCGTCCGCCCGGCGGCCTCGGTGCGCCACCTCGCCCACACCGTCGACCGGCTGACCGCGCTGGGCTGCCAGGTCGTCGTCGGCACCTGCCCTGATCTGGGCACCATCGAGCCCGTCGCCCAGCCGCTGTCGTTGATCGCGCGGCGCTGGAGCCGTGACCTGGCCGCCGCCCAGACCGTCGCCACGGTCGAGGCCGGTGGCCGCACGGTGTCGCTCGGCGACCTGCTCGGCCCCGAGTTCCGCCGCGCACCCGGCGAGATGTTCAGCGCCGCCCGGTTCCACCCAAGCGGCGCCGGGTACGCCGCCGTGGCGGCCGCCGTGCTGCCGAGCATCTGCGCCGCCCTGGGCCTGTGGCCGGACGGCGGCGCCGAACGCGCCCCGGACGCGCGGCGCGGCGAGGGTGTCGGCCCGATCGCGGTCGCCGCCGTGGCCGCCGTCGACGACCCGGGCAGCGAGGTGTCGGCGACCGAGGTCGGCGGCCAGAGCCGCGGGCCCCGCGGCCGCTGGGCCGTGCTCAAGCGCCGCCGTCACGAACCGCTGGTTGCCGACCCCGGCATGCTCGACCCCGACCCGGCCCGATGACGAGGAGCACCACATGCCCGAAGCCGTGATCGTCTCGACCGCCCGCAGCCCGATCGGGCGCGCCGTCAAGGGCTCGCTGAAGGACGTGCGCCCGGACGACCTGGCCGCGGCCGTCGTCGCCGCCGCGCTGGCCAAGGTGCCGGGCCTGGACCCCGCCGACATCGACGACCTGTACCTCGGCTGCGCCGAGCCGTGGGGCGAGCAGGGCGCCAACATGGCCCGCGTCGTCGCCGTCCTCGCGGGGTACGACCACCTGCCCGGCGCGACCATCAACCGGTTCTGCGCGTCCAGCGTGCAGACCACCCGGATGGCGTTCCACGCCATCAAGGCCGGCGAGGGCGACGTCTTCGTCTCGGCCGGCGTCGAGTGCGTCAGCCGCTACGCCGCCTTCTCGGGCGCGGGCCAGAACCCGGTGCAGTGGCTGAACGGGCGTTTCGAGGGTGCGATCGCCCGCACGGCGCGGATCGCGGCGTCCAACGAGGCGTGGACCGACCCCCGCGACACCGGCGGCCTGCCCGACGCCTACATCGCGATGGGCCAGACCGCGGAGAACGTCGCCACGCTGCGCGGGGTCTCGCGCGCCGAGCAGGACGCTTGGGGGGTCGAGAGCCAGAACCGGGCCGAGAAGGCCCCCGCCGACGGCTTCTTCGCCCGCGAGATCACCCCGATCACCGTCCCCGACGGCACCGTGGTCAGCACGGACGACGGCCCGCGCCCCGGCGTCACCCTCCAGTCCGTCGCCGGGCTGCGCACCGTCTTCCGTGAGAACGGCACCGTCACCGCCGGCAACTGCTGCCCGCTCAACGACGGTGCCGCGGCCCTGGTGGTCATGAGCGACACCAAGGCCCGCGAGCTCGGCCTCACCCCGCTCGCGCGGGTCGTCTCGACGGGGGTCAGCGCCCTGTCGCCCGAGGTCATGGGCTTGGGCCCGGTGCAGGCCTCGCGCCAGGCGCTGGCCAGGGCCGGCATGGGCATCGACGACATCGACCTGGTCGAGATCAACGAGGCGTTCGCCGCCCAGGTGCTGCCCAGCGCCGCCGACCTCGGGATCGACCACGACAAGCTCAACGTGCACGGCGGGGCGATCGCGCTCGGCCATCCGTTCGGCGCCACCGGCGCGCGGATCACCACGACCCTGCTCAACGGCCTGGCCGCGCGCGACCTGACCTTCGGTCTCGAGACCATGTGCGTCGGTGGGGGCCAGGGCATGGCGATCATCTACGAGCGCCTGAGCTGACCGGCCTCAGAGCGAGCGGCGAAGCGCGGTGAGCGCCGCCAGGGCGGCTGCGTGCGCGGCCGGGTCACCCTCGGCCAGGACGTCGGCGCCGACCACCGCGACCTGGTCACCGGCCGCGTGGTCGGCCAGTCGCGGCACCGGACGCCGGTCGCGGCCGACCGCGTCAGCAGCCAGGTCGGCGAGGTGCTGCGCCACCCGATGGGCGCGGTCCGCGGGGGTCGACCCCTGTTCGTCGGGGCGTGCTAGGCGAGCAGGCGCGAGCGAGTGCAGCCGGTCGACAACCCGGCTGCACTCGACCCGCAGCGCCTGCGCGCCGTCGTCCACGCGCTAGTTGTCGCCACGCAGGATCGACAGGATCCGCAGGATCTCGAGGTAGAGCCACACCAGCGTGACGACCAGGCCGAAGGCGGCGGTCCACGCGAACTTCGCGGGCGCGCCGGCCTGCACACCCTTGGTGATGAACTCGAAGTCCATGACCAGGGAGTACGCGGCGAGCAGGACGGCGAACGCACCGACGACCAGGCCGAGCACGCCACCACGCAGGCTGCCGCCCGACGTCATCGTCACGACGACGTTGACCAGCGAGAACAGCAGGTAACCGATCATCGCGGCGAAGAAGATCTTGTTCAGTCGCGGCGAGGTGCGCAGGCGACCGCTGCGGACGCCGACGAGCACGGCCACGAACACGCTGAACGTGCCGAGGACGGCCTGGGCCACGATCCCGTTGTAGCGGGCCTCGAACAACTGGCTGATCCCGCCGACGAACAAACCCTCGAACCCGGCGTAGGCGAGGATCAGGACCGGGCTGGGGTTCTTCTTGAAGCTGTTGACCAGACCGAGCACCAGGCCGACGACGGCGCCCAGGATCATCAGCGCAGGGTTCTTGGTGATCCAGCCCACGGCCGCACCGGCGAGCAGCACGGCAAAGGTCAGGCTGGTCTTGACGACGACGTCGTCGTAGGTCAGTCGCCCGGTGTCGACCGAGGTCGCCGACGGCTGGCCGTACATCGCGTCCAGGTCCTGGGGGCTGGCCGTGGGGGTGTCCTGCGGGTAGGCGGTGGCGGACGGCGAGGGTCCACCGAACGTGGCGTAGCCGCGGTTGTCCTTGGCGAGCCGGTCGAAAACCGGGTTGCTCATCGCACTCCTTCTCGATCGCCCTGTGGGCGGTCAACGTGGGCGGGTCCGACGCCCGAACCCGACACCAGGGTAATGCTCTGGTAAAGCCAAACGTTCCCGACGCCGGGCAAGACTTCCGTCAACCGCCCGCGGCCACGCGGGAACCACGACAGTGCGCAGGGGGGTCGGGCAGCCAGCACCAGCGTCGACAGTCGTGCCCCCGGCGGGGTTCGAACCCGCACTGAAGCGCTTTTAAGGCGCCTGCCTCTGCCGGTTGGGCCACGGGGGCGGCGGCGCCAGCCTACGCATCAGCGGTAGGTCTGTCGGGCGTGCAGCGCGTGCGCGCCGGCGACCCGGTCGAGGAACAGCGCACCGTCGGTGTGGTCGATCTCGTGCTGCAGCGCGACGGCCTCGAACGCGTCGGTCTCGATCACGACCGGCTCGCCGGTGACCGGCAGCAGGCCGCGGACGACGGCCCGCCGGGCCCGCTTCACGTCACCGGTCAGGTCGGGCACCGACAGGCACCCCTCGCGCCCCCGCTCGCGCCGGGTGGCCTCGACGAGAACCGCGTTGCACAGCACGAACGCCCCGTGCTGCGTGCGGGCCTTCGGGTGGTCGCTGACGTCGACGCTGAGCACCCGCCACGCCAGCCCCACCTGCTGGGCGGCCAGCCCGACGCACCCGGGCGCGGCGTCCTGGGTGGCCAGCAGGTCGGCCGCCAGCTGCACCACCTGCGGGTCGCGCGGGTCGACCGCCTCGCCGGGCGTCGAGAGCAGCCGGTCGGGGGCGAGCCGCACGGGCAGGACCGCCCCGACCGGCAGCGCCGGCATCGACCAGGTCACAGCTCGTCGGTGTCCAGCGCCCGCAGCCAGACGTCGACGCCCAGCTCCTCTGCGGCGGCCCGCAGTCGCTGCTCGAGCGCGACGACGTCGCAGCCTGACGGCAGCGCCACCTCGGCCAGCAGCACGTACAGGTCACCGGTGAGCCGGGTGCTGAGGTCGGTGACGTTGCCACCCGCGGCCGCGACCACCCCGGTGAGGCCGCCGACGATGCCGGGCCGGTCCGCTCCGTGCACGCTCAGCACGTACGGCGCACCCGTCGAGGCCGTCGTGGGCGCACCCGCGTCAGGCACCTCGCGGACGTCGACCGCGAGGGCGCCGTCCGCGGCCAGGCCCTGCAAGGCCCGCTCGACGTCGGTGACCGACGCCGCGGTCTGCACCAGCAGCAGCATGGCGAAGTGCCCGCGCAGCAGGGTCATCGTCGAGTCCTCGAGGTTGCCCCCGAGCCGGGCGAGGGCCGCGGTGGTGTCGGCGACGATCCCCGGGCGGTCGTGCCCCAGCACGGTCACGGCGAGCAGGCTCATGCGGCGAGCCTACGGGTGGGTCAGGGCCCGAGCCCGGGTCAGCACGTCGTCCAGCATCGCCTCGGTCAGGCGGCCGGTGAACGTGTTCTGCTGGCTGACGTGGTAGCTCGCGAGCAGCGGCAGCACCCGACCGGACGCCGTCACCAGCGGCACCTGCACCCCGTGCCCGAAGCGCGGGCGGGGGGAGGGCACGGCCCACCCGAGCCGGCGGGCCACCGTCAGCATCACGTCGAAGGCGAAGCCGCCGAGCACGAGCACCGTGCGCAGGTCGGGCTCGACCAGGGCGACCTCGCGGTCGAACCACGGCGCGCAGGTGTCGCGCTCGCCGGGGGTGGGCCGGTTCGCGGGCGGGGCGCAGCGGACGGCGGGGACGATACGTGCGCCGTCCAGCCGCTGACCGTCCCCGGCGAACCGGCTGTCGGGCAGTGCGGCGTACCCGGCGCGGTGCAGCGCCGCCCAGATCCAGTCACCGCTGCGGTCGCCGGTGAACACCCGGCCGGTGCGGTTGGCGCCGTTCGCGGCCGGCGCGAGGCCGACGACGAGCAGGCCGGGGTGGGGGTCGCCGAACCCGGGCGAGGGTCGGCCCCAGTACGGCTGGTCGGCGAACGAGGCCCGTCGTCCGGTCGTGGCGACCTGCTCGCGCCAGGTGACCAGGCGCGGGCAGGCCCGGCACACCGAGGTGCGGGCGTCGACGTCGGCCAGCGAGCGGGCGGCGGCCGCCAGCCGGACGACGTCGTCGGCGTCCTTCGCCCGCGGGGTGCGCGCAGTGGCAGGGTCCCCCGGCCAGCCGGTGCCGGGCGGGACGGGCGAGGCGAACAGCTGACCGGTGGCGGGGTGCGGGTCGGTCGGTGGGCGCACCTCAGAGCAGGCTGAACGCGATGCCGTCGAGGATGTCGTGCTCGCTGACGACGACCTCGGTCAGCCCCGACCGCTCGACGAGGCGGTCGATGACCGCCCACCAGACCAGCGCGCCGGCCCCGATGACGTCGACCCGGCCCGGGTGCATCGGCGCCAGGGCGGCCCGCTGCGCACGACTCATCGCGAGCAACCGGTCGCAGGTGTCGCGCACCTGGTCGACACCCAGCACCGCGCGGTGGATGCGCGCGGGGTCGTAGGTGCTCAGGTCGAGCACGACGGCGGCGACCGTCGTGACCGTCCCGGCCAACCCGACCAGGGTGCCCACGCCGTCCAGCGGCACCACCTCGGCCACCTGGTCCAGGGCCTGCTCGACGTCGGCGCGCGCCGCGAGCACCTCGTCCTCGGACGGCGGGTCGCTCGCGAGGTAGCGCTCCGTGAGGCGAACGCAGCCGACGTCGACCGACAGCGACGCCTCGACGCTGCTCGTGCCGCGCACGACCTCGGTCGAGCCGCCGCCGATGTCGACGACCACGAACGGGCCGGCGAGCCCGTCGGCCACCAGCTCGCGGGTGGCGCCGGCGAACGAGAGCCCCGCCTCGACGCTGCCCTCGACGACCTCGGGCTCGACGCCGAGCCGCGTGCGGACGCCGTCGACGAACTCGTCGCGGTTGGCGGCGTCGCGCGAGGCCGAGGTGGCGACGAACCGCACCCGGTCGACACCGAGGTCGCTGCAGGTGCGGGCGTACTCGGCGGTCATCGCGAGCGTGCGGGCCATCCCCTGCTCACCGATCCGGCCGGTGCGGTCGACGCCTTCACCCAGCCGGACGATCTCCATCCGGCGCACGACGTCGACCAGCCGCCCCGACGCGGGGTCGACGTCCGCGACCAGCAACCGGATCGAGTGGGTGCCGCAGTCGATCGCGCCGACGCGGGTCATGGCGCGTCCTGCCCGGTGCAGGGCCCGTTGGCCCACCAGGGGTCGAGAGCCTCCAGCGTCTCGTCGCCGAGGGGGTTGACACCGGGGCCGGCGGCGAGGGCGTGGGCGGCCAGGACGTGCAGGCACTTGACCCGCGTCGGCATCCCGGCGGCCGACACGTCAGCCAGCTCGGGCACCTCGGCGATCGTCGCGCGCCGGCGCAGGTAATCGGCGTGCGCGGCGGCGTACGCGGTGGCCAGCTCGTCGTCGTCCGCGAGGCGCTCGCTCATCTCGCGCATCAGGCCGGCGGACTCCAGCGTGCTCACGGCGCCCGACGCGCGCGGGCAGGTGAGGTAGTAAGTGGTGGGGAACGGGGTGCCGTCCGGCAGCCGCGGCGCGGTCTCGACGACGTCTGGGGCCCCGCACGGGCAGCGGTGGGCGACGGCCACCACCCCACGCGGCTCGCGCCCGAGCTGGCGGCGGACGGCCTCGACGTCAGCGGCGTCGACGTCCGCCTCGCGCAGGCTCACCGGGCCCCCGCGATCCGAACGGACTCCCACAGGCTGCCGAACCACGCGCGACCCGCCGGGGCCGCGACGACCTGGGCGGTCCGGGCCGGTGGGCGGGCGGTGGGCGCGGGGTCGATGACGGTGTAGGCCCGCTCCCCCGGCATGACGAACTTCAGGCGGTCTCGGGCCTGGGCCTTGACGTAGGCGGGGTCGTCCCAGGCCTGACGCTGGCGCTGCAGGTCGACGACCTCGCTGCCCTGGGCGGCGACCCGCGCGCTGAGCGCGTCGATCTGACGGCGCTGGGCGACGTACGAGCGCATCGCCGGAGCCAGGAGCACGGCCAGGACGACCGCGACCACCCCGAGCACGACGAGCCGCCGCTCAATCGTCCGGCCCATCGCCCCGATGCCCCGGCGCAGCGCACGCCCGCGCGCGCCGAGGAACTTGCCCCGCCGCGCATCTCCGGCGCTGCCCCGGCGCGGCCCGGATTTCCGATA